>JAHFSL010000021.1 GCA_023265785.1 Candidatus Coatesiibacteriota bacterium
ACCCCCGCCAATCTGGATGCGCGCATCGAGCGGATTGTCGTGGACCCCTCTGGCAGCCTGTACATCTGTGGGAGCACGCTCCCGACGGCTTTTCCAAATAATGACTGGCTGCTCTGCAAGTATTCCGCGACGGGCACGGTGCTCTGGTCCCGCTCCCACGCCGGCCCGGCCGGCCAGGCGGATGTGCCCTATGCCCTCGGCCTGATGAACGACGGGACGGTCCTCGTCGGCGGCCACGAGACGGTGTCGGGCCAAGGCCGCAACTGGCTCCTTCAGGCCTGGGACCCCGGAGGAACCCTCCAGTGGACGCTCACCTTCAACGGCGCCGCGAACGGCGACGACGAACTGAAAGCCCTCGCCCTCGATCCGGCCGGCGCCGTGTACCTGGTCGGCTCCGAAACCGTCGCCGGCCAGGGGACCAACTGGCGGGTCCACCGGTATGCCTCGCCGCCGGGGATCCCGTCCACGCTCACCGCCCTGGGCCAGCCGGGCTCCATCACCGTGACCTGGACCCCGGCCCCGGCCGGCACGAGTTCACTTTCGGCCTATGAAGTCTACCGCGCCAGTTGCACGGCCTGCCCGGGATTCCTGGCGGCCACGATCTCTTCAACCTTCACGACATTCTCTGACACGGGGGTGTTGCCCTACTTCGCCTATACCTACTCCGTTCGAGCCGTGGATGTCCTCGGCGTCGCCGGCTCCTTCTCTTCGACGGCCACCGGAACGGCGACCGCCGCAGTCCCCACTGTCGTCCTTACGGAGGAAACCGCGGTCCCCGCGAGCGCGAATGCCGGCGACACCATCGAATACCGGATCTCGTTTTCCAACACGGCCCTGACCTCGGCCTTCTCGGTCCGCATCGTCACCGATCCGGGAAGTTTTACCGCGCGGACCAAGCTCGCTCCGCCTCCAGGCTGGATCTGGTGGGGAGGGACCGGGCCCAACATCCCGGTGATCAACTGGGCCACCAGCACCCTGGGACCCTGGTATTAGACCCCTGATGCCGGCCAGACCGAGCCGCATGTCATTGCCTGGACCCTGAACCGCGTCGGCATGCACCAGAGCGGCTACATCCGCTACCAGGTCCAGCTCCAGCCAACTTCCTGCACGCTCCTCTCGGCGGGCGCCTCAGCCACCAGTTGGTCCGGATTTCCGGAGTTCCTCCCCGGCGGCCCGTTTGCAGTCACCACCACCTCGTACGCCGGGTGCAACGCGCCGGCCGCTCCGGTCACCCTCACCGCGCTGGGTCTCCCCGGCTTTATTTCGCTGAACTGGGCACCGGCCGCTTCTGGTACCAATCCGGTTTCGTCGTACGAAATCTTCCGCGCAACCTGCACCGCCTGCCCATCCACCCTCCTCTCCGGCATCCCAGAGTGGGCGACTTCATACGATGACGCCGCCACCCTACTCGGAATCGACTATACCTACACCGTCCGGGCAGTGGACACGTGGGGCAACGCCGGTCCATTCTCGCCGCCTGCGAGTGCTTCGCTTCCGCCTCCGCTGCCGGTAGTCTTGCCGACGTGCGGCGACCCGCTGTGGGTGGCCGGGCCGAGCATGCCCACCGGGCGGTACAACCCCGGCGTGGCTGTGATCGGTGGGACGGTCTACGTGGTGGGCGGGTCTACCGCGGGGCTCATTCCCTTGAACGAACTCGAGGCCTACAACTCGGCCACCCGGACCTGGACCGTCAGGGCCGCCATGCCCACCGCACGGGCCTACCTTGGCGCGGTGGCGGTCAACGGCATCCTCTACGCCATCGGCGGGGACGGGGGCGGGTACATGAACACGGTAGAAGCCTACGATCCTGTCACCGACTCGTGGGCGACCAAGGCTCCCTTGCCGGAGGCCAAGAAGGGCATGGGGGTCGCCGCGATGGGGACAACCATCTTCGTCTTCGGCGGCGAGGCCGGATACCTGGCAGTCAATTCCGCCCAGGCCTACGACACCCTGACCGACACGTGGTCGGCCATTGCGGGAATGCCCGACACCCGGTCCTACGGCGCGGCCGTCGCAATGAACGGATTGATCTTGACGATGGCGGGGCTCACGAACGCGGGGTGGGCGCAAACCGCCTATGTCTATGACCCCGGGACGAACGGCTGGGGCGCCCGGCCCTCCACCGTGTTCCCCCGGTTCGTCGCCGGTGCCGCCTCGGCCCTGGGGCGGGTCTGGGTGGCCGGAGGCCAGTACAACTCCACGGTGCTCGATCGCGTGGAAGCGTACGATCCGGTGGGCGATGCCTGGACTCTGCGCACCTCGCTTCCCCTACCGCGCAACGCCGTCGGGATGGCCGCCATCGGCTCGACGCTTTACGTCATCGGCGGCTCCAACGGCACCAACGCGCTCACCCTGGGATATCTGGGCACCGGCGTGGCGGGTCCCGACGCGCCACTCGGACTCACCGCCCTGGGGGTGCCGAACGGGATTGTCCTGAACTGGTCTCCCGCGGTTCCGGGCTCCGCCCCGGTTGCCGCGTATGAGCTCTTCCGGAGCAACTCTGTCGCGGGCCCGTTCCTCCCCCTCACCACGGTCGCGGGCACGACCTTCACCGATTCCCCGGTCTCGCCGCCGGGTGTGTCCTACTTCTACCGGGTCCGCGCAATTGACGCGGTTGGCGACGCCGGGTGCGAGAGCGTCACGGTGGACGCCGCGGCAGCCGTCACGCCACCCGGCGCACCCGGATCCCTGACCGCGCTGGGCCAACCCGGCGAGATTGTCCTCTCCTGGTCGTCGGCGGCGCCCGGAACCTATCCGCTGTCGGCCTACGAAATCTACCGGTCAACGTGTGGAACCTGTCCGCCTTCCTTGCTGGTCACCGTGCCTATCTCGTGGTCCGGATACGCCGATGGCTCTGCTCCGGCTGGCATTCCGTGCACCTACACCGTCCGAGCCATGGATACCTCCGGACTCGCGGGTCCCTTCTCCTCAACGGCCACTGGAACGGCCTCGCCTTCTCTGCCACCCCCACCGCCGCCGGCCTCCAATTCGCTGGCCTGCGACGCCCCGGCGGGCGCGGTTGCCGTGCTGGCCGGGACCAGTTCCACGGGGTACAACGGCGACGGCATTCCGGCCACGGCGGCGCAACTCAACCTGCCCTCGGGCATCGCCGCGGACGCGGCGGGCAATGTGTGGATCGCCGACGAGGCCAACCAGCGGGTCAGGAGGGTTGATGCGGTCACCGGCCAGATTTCCACCTTTGCCGGGAACGGCGTCGCGGGCTCCGGGGGGGACGGCGGACCCGCGACCGTCGCGAGCCTCAATGTCCCGTACGGCATCGCCGTGGACGCGTCGGGCACGGTGTACATCGCCGACCTTTGGAACAACCGGATCCGGGCTGTTGCCGCGGGGTCCGGCATCATCCGGACGGTCGCGGGAAACTCATCGCCCGGGTACAACGGCGATGGCATTGCCGCGACCGCCGCCCAACTGTATGGCCCGCAGGGCGTGTGCGTGGATGCCGCCGGCAACCTCTACATCGCGGACTCCTTTAACTACCGGGTGAGAAAGGTGACGCTCACCACCGGGCTCATCAGCACGATCGCCGGGACGGGTACCGCGGGCTATAACGGGGACGGAATTGTTGGAACCGCGGCGCAGTTGTTCGCCCCGGTCGCCGTGGCGGTGGACCCGGCCGGGAATGTCTACATCGCCGACCGCGACAACGCCCGGGTCCGGAGGGTGGACCAGGCGACGGGGATCATCACAACCGTGGCCGGAACCGGCGCCTTCGGATACAACGGGGACGGCATTGCCGCGACCACCGCCTCCCTCTCCCAGCCAACCGGCGTCACGCTTGACCTGTCCGGCAACCTCCTGATCGCGGATCGCGGGAACGGGCGGATTCGCAAGGTGGACGCGGCCACCGGCGTGATCTCCACCTTCGTCATGGGTGATGCGAACTCCATCGCCGTGGATGGCTTCTGCCGGGTGGTGTTCGCCGGGTTCTCCAACTACGCGCGCCGCGTTGACCCCGCCCTCATCACCATCGCCAAGCGGCTCGTTTCCCCCGCCCCGGCCATGGGTGATCCCGTTACCTACTCCATCGTGGTGACGAACTTCGGACTGGGCACGGTCACCGCGCTCGCCGTGACGGATACCGTCCCGTCGGGCGTGACCGTCACCGGAACCGACGCCCCCGCGGGGTTCGGCGCGCCCGCGGTCACCAGCGTCGCCTCGGGGACCCGGTACGATTGGGCCCAGACCGGCCTGACCTTCCTTCCCGGCCAGGTACTCACCTTTACCGTCACCGGCATGGCCGGTATCCCGATGTACGCCACCACGGTGAACAACCGGGCCGGGCTGGGTGCGGACACCTGCTGTTCCAGCACCGCCCTCGTCTCCGGAGCCGTGACGTTCACGCTGACGGGCACCGGACCGGTCCCGCCGGGCGCGCCGGCGATGCTCACGGCCGTGGCGCAGTCCTATTTCATGGGCCTCAATTGGTCCCCCGCCCCGCCGGGAACGAATCCGATCATGGACTATGAGATTTTCCGGGCGACTTGCCCGGCGTGTCCCGCCTCGCTGATTGACCGTTCGAGCTCGACCGAGTACCGGGACTACGGCTCCGTGCCCGGCGTGACCTACACCTACACCGTCCGCGCGGAGTCTTTCGACATGGTGATCATGGCCACATCCTACGGACCCTTCTCGCCACAGGCCTCGGCCACTCGCGAGGCCACGCCTGCGGATACCTATGCCGCTTGCGCACCCGGGAGCCTCTGGATGAATGGCTGGGGCGAAGCCACGCCGCCCTGTTCCTGCGGCTCGGGTGTCTGCTACGGCGTCGCCGCCGATTCGCTCAGCCGGGTCGTAGTTATTGGCGGCCTGCCGCTCTCCGGCCCGTTCATCCGCTGGTACGATGCCGCTGGCGCGCTGACCCAAAGCGTGACGGGCGCTCTCGCCTTCGCCACGGCGGTAGGAGTTGCCCCGGGCGACGCCGTTCTCACGGTCGGGAATGGCTGGACGATTCACCGGTACACTCCGGCCGGTGGTCTCTCCTGGAGCGTGTTGGAGTCCGGTGCCGCCGCTGATATCGCCGTGATGGGGACTGGCGAATCGGTGGTCACAGGAGCCGACGGCGGTTGGGCCGTCCGAAAGTACACCGCGGGTGGAGCACCGCTATGGACGGTCCTGGAATCCGGAACCCCGACCGGGGTCGCCGTGGATGGCGCAGGGAATTCCTACGTGGCCGGCAACAGCCCGGATTGGACCCTCCGCGCGTATGACCCGAATGGCGTGCCCCGGTGGACCGTGGGTCGCACCGGGACGGCGCGGGATGTGACCGTTGACGGGAGCGGAAATGTGTATGTCGCCGGGTATCTTTCGAACGGCGCTTCCGGCGTGGACTGGCTGCTTGAAAAATACACATCGGCCGGTACGCTGGTCTGGAGTCGGACGATCGACAGCTGATTGCTGGGCAACGACGTCGCCGAGTCGATCATCGTCGACGCCGCCGGCAATGCCTGGGTCGGTGGATCCGACTTCCGTCCGGACCTCTCCCCGATTCCCGGCCAGTACTTCCGCACGATTCGTCGGTTTATGCCGGACGGCACCCTGTGCTGGACCGCCACCAGCGAAGGCGGCGGGCTGTGCAATGCGTCCACCCGCGACCTGGCGCTTGATCCCTCGGGCAATCTCCTCGTCGCGGGCAATGCGACCTGCTTCGAGTACGCGCATGGGACTGTGATGAAATACCCGGCCGCGGGATGCTGTGGACCGATCACCCCGACCTTCCCTCCCGCCGCTCCTGGGACCCTCACCGCCATTGGCCAGCCGGGTTCGATCTGGCTTTCCTGGTCCCCCGCCACGCCCGGAACGAACCCGATCTCGGCGTACGAAATCTGGCGTGCCACCTGCCCGGCGTGTACGGCCTCCCTGCTGGCCTCGATCCCAGCGCCTGGCACCGCTTTCGTGGATGCCGGAGTTACCCCCGGCGCGTCCTACACTTACACGGTCCGGGCGATTGATACGGCAGGGCTCCTGGGTCCGGCTTCCCCGCTTGCCACTGCAATCCCGACCTTCGGGGGAAATCCGCAGCTGACACTCTCACTGGCTTTGACTCCGCCATCGCTTCTGGAGTGCCAGGATTTCCAGCTTATGATGACGCTCAGCAATACCGGAGATGTTCCGGTGGATTGGGACGAACTCCCGGGGATTGTCAATGTGTGGACTGGAGGTATGCTCGTCCGGCAGGTAGAGTACTCCAATCTCCCTGAAGTTCCCCTCACCCTCCCCCTGAATCCGGGCGACGGCGGAGTGATCGGCTGGAGCCAGTTCAAGCCGGTCGGCACGGGATTTGTAACCTTTACCGTGAGCAAGAGTGGTTGGTGCCCGTCCGCTTCCGTGTGGGTGGAGGCCGTCGCGTCAATCTCCGCAACAATTATGTCCGGACCGAGCCTTCCCCCGCCATCAGTCTCCGTGGTCATGACCGTGAGCCCGAGCAACCCACTACCAGGTAGCCCGGTAACATACCGGATTGCTGTCACGAACACGGGCACGAGTCCGCTGGAGGACCTTTCGATCACTGATACGGTCCCGGCCGAAATCACTGGGTTATCAACAGCCCAACCATTCTCCATTATGGGATTCCCCGGACACGCAGCATTCGCTTGGCTGCCTTCCCAGACTCCGCTTGGCGACGGCCGAACGGTGGTGTCCTGGTTTCGCGTAGGAGCACTCTCCCCAATCAATCCAGGTATGACATTTACATTTACGATCACCGGGACGGCTGGTAGCCCGTCCGCCACCACCATCGTGAGCAATTTGCTTCAGGTAGATGCCTCCACGAGCCTGACATGTCCCTCATCGTTTGGCACCACCCCGGTCAGCTTTACACTGGCTGGGAGCAGCCAGCCATCGGCCGGTCTGAGCATCGTCAAGACCCTGGCTCCTGCGGCGCCAGTCATTGGCGCACCCGTCACCTACACCCTGACCGTTGTGAATACCGGGACCGACACTGTCACAAGTCTGACCCTGGCCGACACCATTTCCGCCGTGATCACCGGCGTCACCACCAGTCAGCCGCCTCCATTTGGACCACCGACGGTCACCACCGTGACGGCAGGGACATCGTTTGTCTGGTACAAGTCGCTGCCTCCTGGTTCATTCCTCCTCCCCGGCGATGCTTTTACCTTCACCATCACTGGAACGGTCGGTCCTGTTGGGGTCACCACGGTCGTCTCCAACACCGCCTACGCGGACGCCAAGTGTCCGACGGGGCTCACAGCCGCCGCATCAAATGTGGTCTGCTTCACCGTCACCGCGGACGGAGGCCCCGCGGTCCTCTCGCTGTTCGCCACCAAGACAGTCTCTTCGACCGCGCTCATGTCGGGTCAGGCAGGGCTCTACTCGATCACCGTCCTCAACACCGGCACCGACACCATCACGGGGCTCACGGTGGTGGACACCGTGGCGCCCATCTTCGTCACCGGATCGGCCACACAGCCCAAGGGATTTTCGGCACCCACAGTGATCAGCGTCGCCGGCTCCGGGACCCGGTACGAGTGGAATCAGGCCGGCCTGATGCTCGCGCCGGGGGCCCTGCTGACCTTTGGCATCCCCTTCGCCGCCGGCGTTGTCGGTTCACCCATCCTTGGCACCAATCGGGCGGATGTCTATGCGTCCGGCACCTCCGGGAACGCGATGACGCAGACCGGGGTGGTGACGTGCCTCGTGTCCCCGTGCGCGGTGTGCGTGACGGTTCCCGTGCTGGGCTGCGGCTTCGTGGTGTCCAACCCCACCCCGAAGATCGGGGACTTCGTCACCTGCACGGCCCGGATCCGCAACACCGGGACGGGACCCTGCAACGCCGGAAGCGTGACGCTGTCGCTGAGCGATCCCTCACTCTGCGCCCTGATTTCCGCTCCCGTCACCTCAGGCTGGTCCCTGGTGCCGGGCGAGGAAATCGTCCTGGTCTGGACCTACCGGTACACCGGGAACGGCCAACTGACCTTCTCGGTCACGGCCGTGGCGATTGATCCGGTCACCGGCCTGCCCGTCCACGCCCCGCCTGCGACCGCGACCTGCGATTCACCGGCGCCGACCACCCAGCCGCTGGTCATCGTGGGCGGTCCGCAGGGGTGGATCAACCCGTACCTGGGCCATGTCGCGGTCATTCACTTCTATGTGCCGCGACCCGGATGGGTCTCGATCAACATCTATTCCTACCGCCGCCGGCCCGTGCATCGGGTCCAGATTCACGCGAACCGCCGCGGCTGGCACTCGGTCCGGTGGGGCGGCACCAACGAGCACCGGCAGGTCGTCGCCCCGGGCCCCTACCATGTCGTCGTCCACGGACCGGGCCTGAAGGCCCACGGCAGTCTCGCGGTGAAGCACTGATGCGTTCCCCGTGGCTCCTCGTCCTGATCCTTGCCGCCGGCGTGGCGACCCGGCCCGTCCGGGCGGAGCAGGGCGAAGGCATGACGGCGAACTCGGCCATGTCACGGGTGGAATCCACCCGGGCGCAGGCCTTCGGGGGCGGTGCGGTGGCGGTCGGCAACGACCCGACCCTGGTGCTCGTGAACCCCGCCGCCGCGGCCCGGGCGGATGCGATCAGCCTGACCGCGGGGGGCAACCAGGGCGATTTCGGCGATGTCGTGGGGGAGGCCGCCGCCACGGTTCCCTGGGGTCCGGGCGCCCTCTCCGGAGGGCTCCACTACTACGACGCGGGCCAGGTGGACATGTATACCAGCGCCGGCGATCTCTGGTCGGCCAAACTCCAGCAGGATCTCCTGCTGACGGCCGGGTATGCCGGGCCGCTGTCCTCGAGGGTGACCGCCGGGGGCACGGTGAAATACCTCTGGTCCCGGTTCGCCGAATCGGTCTCGGCGGCCACCGTCGCAGGCGATCTGGGCGCGCAGGTCCGGATCAGCCCCGTCATCAAGATCGGCGCGGCTCTGCTCAACGCGGGCGCCCCGCTCCGCTACGAGGATTCCCGCGCCTCCCTGCCCACGACCCTGCGGGTCGGGACGGCGGCCGGCTGGCGGTTCGCCAGCCTGACCGGCGGCACCGCGCAGGACACGCTGATCCTGGTTGCCGATGCCGACTGGCTGATGGCCGAGCAGGCCGCCGGGTACCACGGCGGGGTGGAATACCAATGGCGCGGCCTCCTCGCCGTGCGCGGCGGCGGCCGGAGCGGCACCGCCGGCGAGCCGCGCGGGATTGCCGCCGGCATCGGCCTCAGGATGGGCCCCTTCCGCATGGATTACACGATCCACTTCGGCGGCATCGTCGCGATCCCGCAAACCGCAAGCCTGACCGTCGAACTCGGCCGGCACGCCCCCACGGCACCCCCGGCGTCCGCCACGCTGACGCCCGGGGCGCCGGTCGAGCCCCCGGCCAAGGCTCTGCCGCTCGCGCTTCCCGACCAGCAGACCCAACTGCTCCAGCCGGTTGAACTGATTCCCGCGCCGGAGATGTCGGCGACCGCAATCGAGCCCGTGCCACCCCCTCCGGCCGGTGACGGGATGATCGATGACCTCAACCGCCGGCTGGACGAACTCATGGACCAGGACCGCAAGGAGCCCGAGCACAAATAAGCGCGGTAGCGGCCTGCGCTCAACCCCTTCCGTGGCGAGCGGTAAGATAGCCCGGTGAAGTTGCGTCAGAGCCTTGCGTTCCCGTTGTTTGCGGTCGCAATCGCGGTCACGGTGGCGGGAGTCGCCGGATCCATCCTCCTCGTCGGTCGGACCACGGCGGCGGCCACGGCCCAACAAAGCCGCCAGTTCCGGGGCATTGCAGAGCATGTTCTGTCAGCCCGTGGCCGGGAACTTGCCGAGGTTGTCACCATCCTGGGGACGCTGGAGGGCCGGCTCCGCAGCCGGATGGCGGCATGGACCCACATTCGCGTGGATGCCGCCGCCATCATGGACCCCGCCACCGGCCTCGTTCGTGATGCCGTCGGTGACCCCCTGTCGGCCGCCGACCTGCGGGCCCTGGCCGGTGCCACGACCCTCCCGGAGGGAGCGCTCCTGATCGGGGGTCCGCACGGACTCTATGTCGGGGCAACGGATCGCGGCATCCACCGCGGTCCGGTCGTCCTCGCGGCCCGGCGGCTGGACGGGGAATTCGCCGCCGCCCTCAAGTCCCTGTTGGGCTGTGATGTACGGGTCGTCTCGCTCGCGGGCGTGGTGGACACTTCGCCGGCCAACATCCCCGCCGACCGGACATCCGTCACCCTGCCCTTGCACACCCCGGGTGGCACTACGGCGACCCTGACCATGCTGGTGCCCTCCGGTGAGGTGGGATTCGCCCGGCGGCGCGCCATCGGGGCTGCGGCGCTGGGCGGGTTGGCGCTCCTCGGTGTCTCGCTCGCCTTGTATGCCCGGACTGTCCGCACGACCCAGGCGCGGCTGGTCCACTCGGCCCAGCTCGCCTCCCTCGGCCAGATGGTGGCCGGGGTGTCCCACGAATTGAACAACCCCCTTTCCATCCTCCTGAGCCACGCGGAATACCAGGCCACGCGGATCCGTCCCGGCGATGCCGGCCGCGAGGAACTTGACATCATCCTGGATGAGGGCCGCCGCATGAAGCGCATCCTTGCCGACCTGCGGACGCTCGCCCGGCCGGCCGCACCGGTGCGTATTCTCCTCGACCTCAACGCCGTGGTCCTGGAGGTGGCCACGCTGATCCGGCATGACGCTGGCCGGGCGGGCGTAGCATGCAACACCGACCTGGCACCCGGCACCCTCATGGTGCGCGCCTCGCCGGATGAAATGCGGCAGGTCGTGCTCAATCTTGCCCTCAACGCGCTCCAGGCCATGCCCGACGGCGGCCGGCTGGCCGTTGCCACCCGGCCGGGCGGAGGTGACAGCCGGCCCGCCGCCCGCGTGACCATCCGCGACACCGGCCGCGGGATTCCGCCGGACCTCCTGTCGCGTGTCACCGAACCGTTCTTCAGCACCACGCCCGGCCGCATGGGCCTCGGGCTGGCCATCTGTCAGGACATCCTCCTGCGCCACGGGGGCTCGCTCATCATTGCCAGCCATGCGGGAGAGGGGACGACGGTCACAGTCGCATTGCCGTCGGAGCCGGCATGACCGGCACCCGGGTACGCATCCTGATCGCCGACGACGAGGCGCGGCTGGTTGCGGTCCTCGCCAAGGTCTTGGACGAGGAGGGCTACGCTGTCTTCACCGCGTCGGGAGGCGCGGAGGCCTGCGCCATCGCCGAGCGCGAGCAGGTCCACCTGGCGTTAGTGGACCTGACCATGCCCGACCGGTCCGGGCTCGAGGTCCTGCGGACGCTCCGCCAGCGGATGCCCGCCATCCGCGTGCTCCTCATGACGGCCTATGCCTCCGCCGAAACCGCGGTGGAAGCCATGAAGCAGGGGGCGCTGGACTACCTGATCAAGCCCGTCGCGCTGGATGAACTGAAACTGCACCTGCGCCGGGCTGTCGCGGAACTGTCGTTGGAAGAGGAGAACCGCGTCCTGCGGGACGCCCTTGATCGGCAGTCCGGGACCGACGCGATGATCGGCGCCAGTCCCGGGCTGAACGCCGCGCTCGCGCTGGCCCGGCGGGTGGCCGAGAGTGCCGCGACCATCCTGATCCTCGGCGAGTCCGGCACCGGGAAGGAACTGATCGCCCGCGAACTCCACCGCCGGAGCCCGCGGCGCACCGGCCCCTTCCTGGCCATCAACTGCGCGGCCATCCCGGAATCCATGCTGGAGCGCGAACTCTTCGGCCACGAGAAGGGGGCCTTCACGGGTGCGGATACGGGCCGGCCCGGACTGATTGAGGCCGCGGCCGAGGGAACGCTCCTGCTCGATGAGATCGGGGAAATGTCTCCCGGCCTCCAGGCCCGGCTCCTGCGCGTCATCGAGGGGCATGATTTCCTCCGCCTCGGAGGAACCCGTCCCGTCCGGGTGCTGACCCGATTTGTCGCCGCCACCAACCGGGATTTGGCGGCGCTCGCGAAGGCGGGCCGGTTCCGGGAGGACCTGTATCACCGGCTTAATGTCGTCACCATCGCCCTGCCCCCGCTCCGGGACAGGGGAGACGATGTCGTCCTCCTGGCCGAACATTTCCTCCGCGGTTTTTCAGCCGACCGGGGACGAAGAATGGACCCGCTGGCCCCTGAAGTCTGCCGGGCCCTGCGCACCTACGGGTGGCCCGGAAACATCCGGGAGCTGCGCAATGTCATCGAGCGGGCCGTCCTGCTCGGGAGTGGCACCTCCCTGAACCTCACGGATCTCCACCTCCAGGATGCGTCCTCGCCCTCCGGACCCGCGCAACTTGCCGGGCGGACCCTGCGCGAGGCCCGGGAGGCGTTTGAGCGCGCCTACCTGGCCGAGGCGCTCCGTTCCTGCGGCGGCAATGTCACCCGGACCGCCGAACGCGTCGGGCTGGACCGGCGCAACCTGCAACTTCGGCTCAAGCGCTACGGCCTGAAGGCCGACGAGACTCCCTGAGAGTGTGGTGAATCCACCGCACCTGGGGCGAATTCGCCGCACGACGGTGTCTCCTTCTCGGTGAATGATGGCCCTGGCGAGCCGGCACGCGGCCTGCATCCACATGACATGATGCCGTTCGAAGGAGGACCCCAGCCCATGTCGATGGCCCGCCGCCTCTGGACTGGAATGTTCCTGGCCGCCCTGGTCCCGGGCGGCGCCCATGCGGGGTTCACGGTTCGCACGCTGGCAGGAACGGGCGTCAACGGTTACAGCGGCGACGGCATCGCGGCGAATACGGCCAAGGTGTACAGCCCTATGCAGATCGCCTACGACACCACCGGCAACCTCTACATTGCGGATTTCGACAACCACCGGGTCCGGAAGGTGGATGCAACCACGGGTCTGATCAGCACCGTCGCGGGCACCGGGGTCGCCGGCTATAACGGTGACGGCATCCTTGCCACCTCCGCGAAGCTCAACGCGCCGACCGGGGTGACCTTCGATCCCACAGGCAACATGATCATTACCGACCAGGCGAATCACCGGGTCCGGAAGATTACGACTGCCACGGGCATCATCACGACCATTGCCGGAACCGGAAACGGCGGCTATAACGGCGACGGGATCGCGGCGACGTCGGCCTGGCTCTGGCAACCCGCCACCGTCCTGTTCGACGCGGCGGGCCTCATGTACATCGTGGACGAGTGGAACTCCCGGGTCCGAAAGGTGGATGCCGGAGGCCTCATCCATACGATTGCAGGAACCGGGGCGGGAGGCTTTAACGGGGACGGCATTTCGGCGACCGTGGCGACCCTGGACGGACCCGCGGTCGGCGCCTTCGACGCCACCGGCAACCTTCTGGTGACCGATCGGAACAACCACCGGGTCCGCAAGATCAACATGGCGACCGGGCTGATCAGCACCGTCATCGGAACCGGCACGGCGACCTTCAACGGTGATGGCCTGACCGGCCCCGCCACCAACATGGGATTCCCCACCGCGGTGTCCTTTGACCGCGTCGGCAACCTGCTCGTCACCGACTACGGCAACAACCGGGTGCGCGTGGTCAACGCGGGCACCGGTCTGGTCTCCACGATCGTCGGATCCGGCGCCGCCGGCGACAGTCTCGACGGAACGGCCGCCCTATCGGTCGCCGTCACGGCGCCGCTGTTTGTCACCGTGGATCCGACCGGGGCCGTCGTGTACTCGGCATACAATCATCGCGTGCGGCGCCTCTGCCAGCAGTCCGTGAGCCTCTTCCTGAGTTCCACCGCCCAGGCCACCCAGCCGGGACAGCCGGTGACCTTCACAATCCTGGTGGTCAATGCGGGATATGACACGCTGACGAACCTGCTGGCCACCGATACGCTCCCTGCTTCGCTCGGATTCACCGCCCAGGCCAACACCGCCGGCCTCACCTGGAACGGGAGCGCAACCGTTCCCTCCTGGTCCGGCGGCGGGCTGTCGCTCGGGCCCGGACAAACGGTCACGATCACCCTGGACGCGACGGCCACCTGCCTCCCCGCCAACCTCTCCAACACCATTTATGCGGTTGGCGGAAACAGCGACGGGATGGACCGGCAGGAGACCGCGCTCCCGATGGCCAATTCGGTGCCCGCCCCTTCCC
>JAHFSL010000280.1 GCA_023265785.1 Candidatus Coatesiibacteriota bacterium
GGTCGCGCCGCGATCCACATCCATGTGGTCGCCCCAGCAGGCCAGTTCGAGCCCATCGTAGCCCCAGCCCTTGGCCTTCTTGGCGAGGACTTCCAGCGGCAGGTCGGCCCACTGGCCGGTGAACAGGGTGACGGGTCGAGCCATGATGCCCTCCTTGGCTAGTTGACGCGCTGGACGCGGACCCAGCGCCTCTTCTGTGAAGAAACGGCCATCGCCTCGAGCGCGGCCTGGTTGCGGGTGTTGTCCAGGAAGTCGGGCGAGAGGGGCTTCTTCGCCAGGTACCCCGTGAGGAAGTCCGCCACCTGGTTGGTGAAGGTGTGCTCGTACCCGATGATGTGACCGGGAGGCCACCAGGCGCTGATGTACTCGTGCTGGCCCGGCTCGGTGACGAGAATCCGGCGGAACCCGCGCAGGTGGGCCGGGTCCGAGGCGTCATAGAACTGGAGTTCATTCATCCGCTCGAACTCGAACTTGATCGAGCCCTTCGACCCGTTGATCTCGAAGCCCCAGCCGTTCTTGCGGCCGTTGGCGAACCGCGAAGCCTCGTAGGTGGCGATGGCACCGTTGGACATCCTCGCCAGCGCGATAACCGCGTCGTCCACGGTCACCCGGCCCTTGCCCCTCCCCGCCTTCGCACCCAGCCCGCCGGTCATCGCCCCCACCGGCCGCTCCTTGATGAAGGTCTCGAAATGGGCGCAGACCTCGACCGGCTCCGACCCGGTGATGAACCGGGTGGCATCCAGGATGTGCGCGTTGATGTCGCCGTGGGCACCCGACCCGGCGATGTCGCCCTTGAGCCGCCAGACGAGGGGAAACTTGGGGTCCTGGATCCAGTCCTGCAGGTACACGGCACGGATGTGCCGGATGATCCCCAGCCGCCCCTCCTTCACGATCCGCCGGCACAACTGGAGCGCGGGAATCCGGCGGTAGTTGTGCCAGACCATGTTGGCGACCTTGTACTTGCGGACGGCCGCCAGCATCGTCAGGGCTTCCTTGAGGGAGCGCGCCAGCGGCTTCTCGCAGAGGATCGCCTTGCCCTGGCGGGCGGCCTCGATGGCAATCATGGCGTGGGAGTCGTTGGGCGTGGCAATGTCCACGACATCAATATCGGGGCGGGACACGAGGCGGCGCCAGTCGGTCTCGACGGATTGCCAGCCCCAGTTCTCGGCGAAGCCCCGGACCGCGTTCTCGTCGCGGCCGCAGACCGCGCGCATCACCGCGCGGGCACCGGTCTTGAAGAACCGGTTGACCTGGCCCCAGGCGTTGGAATGGGCCTTTCCCATGAACTTGTACCCAATCAAACCGACTCGGACTTCCATGGTCGTCCCCCTTCGCAACTAGTGATGGTTGAACCGAGGGTATCTTCCCCCGGTCCCCCGGGGCTGTCAAATATGTATTATGTCTGGCATGCCGCCGGGATCCTTTGAATCGGAAGTGCTGACCCAGCCGCAGTCCTTCGCGGACATGCTGGCGGCCTACGCCGGCCCGGACTCCCCGCTGGGCCGGCTGGACCCCGTGCTCAAGAAGGCGGGCGCGACCCGGTCCGTCATGTTCCTGGGCATGGGATCGTCGCTCTTCGCCTCGATCCCGGCGCAGTACATGCTCGCCCTGCGGGGCCTGCCCGCGTGGTCGGTGGATGCCAGCGAGTACATGTACTATCGCCTCGACGACCCCGCCACCTTCCTGCCCGTCCTCACCTCACAGTCCGGGGAAAGCGCCGAGATCAAGCGGCTGGCCGAGGACTGGCGCGGCAGGGTGCCGTACATCGCCGTCACCAACACCCCGGACTCCACCCTGGGGCGGGGCGCGGCGGCCATCCTGCCGATCCTGGGCGGGACGGAGAAGTCCACGACCAGCAAGACCTACACGAACACGCTCGCCATCGTGACCGCGCTGGCCGCCCGCGTTGCGGGGATGGACGTGGCGGAGGCGCTCAAGGCCTATGCCGGCCTGCCGGCGGCGATGACCGCCCTCCTCGACGGCTGGCGATCGCACCTCGGCGTCTTCGCCGACTTCCTGGGCGACGCCGGGCACATTGACCTCATCGGCCGCGGGCCGTCGCTGGCCACCGTGGGGCAGGGCGGGTTGATCTTCCGCGAGCTGGCGCACGTCAAGACCGCCCCGCTCAACACCGGGCTGTTCCGGCACGGGCTGATCCCGAGCATGAAATCGGGGGGCTCCATGATCGCGTTCGCGCCGGCCGGCGTCACCGACACCCTGACGCTCGGGCTCGTGGACGAAGTGGTTGAGATGGGCGGCAAGGTCATCCTGGTCACCAACCGGGAGGTCGAGCCCGGCCCTCGCAAGCTGGTCTTCCGGCTCCCCGCCCCGGACGGCGCCTACGAACTCCACATGCCCGTCCTCGAAATCATCCTGATCGAACTGCTGGGCATCCTCCTCGCCGAGCGCCGCGGGCTGGAGCCCGGCGCCGGCATCGCCAAGATCACGGCGAAGGAATGATGCCGGTGCGGTGGAGACCCGCCCTGTTGGCCGCCGCCCTGGCGGCGGCAGGCTGCGGGACGAGGAAGTCCTTCCCCGTGCTCACCATTGAATCATGGGAAACCCCGGCCGCCGTCGCGGAGTGGAAGGCATGGGATACCTCCGCCAGCGTCTTCCAGGACACCACGATCCATGCGGACGGCGTTTCCGGGCTCGCGCTCCAATTTGACGGCAGTCGGTACCGGTGGCCACTGGCCATGAAGGAGTTCTTCCCCACTCCCATTTCCCTCAAGGATGCTGATGTGTTGTGCGTGGAGGCCTGGGTCCCGGAGGACATGCCCTCCGGCCTGGCGTTCCAGTTCGGGGTGAAACTCTCCCCCAAGCACGGGTCGCCGCCGGTGGCCCTGCACCATGGATGGAACTCCGTCCGCGCCGACCTCCATGGATCGTGGCTGCCGGCGACCGGGTTGGACCTGGTCACCGGGCTCGAGCTGATCATCAAGGCCGACCAGCCCACCCTCAAGGGCCGGGTGGTCTTCGACAACCTCCGGACGGAACGCTTCGCGAACTAGCGCCCGCCGGGAGGGTCAGGACCGGGCGATGTTCCGAATCACCTGACGGAGGATTGATTCCGCCACGGGCGTGTAGGGGGTGGACTCCACCTCATAGCCGCCCTCGGGGTACGCCTCGGCCACCGGAAGATATCCGGCATCGCCCGGCCCCGCGTAGGACGCCACCATGAGCGGTCGCGGGGATTCCGCCTTGGCCGCGAGCGTCGTCTCGGAAAAGACCTCGCATGGCACCCCGACCACTGCCGCCGGCCCCACACGCAGGACACGTAACTCAAGGTCGCGCTCGCCGCCCTTGCGGTGCGGCAGGGACAGCGGCACCTGCACGCCGCCCACGACGGCCGCGGGGCCGTCCACGGGCTCGAAGGAGCGCTCCACCTCGCCCCAATTGCCGACGAATTCCGCGGCCAGCGCGGCAACCGGGGCGAAGTCGTTCTGCGGCCCGATGCGCGGGTTCACGTTGCCCGACCCGCCCTGCAGGAGCAGGAAGGGGGCGCCCGCCAGGTGCTCCTCAATCCGCCCCGCCGCCTCGCCCGGCCAGTCGCCCGACACCGCAAGACTCTCCTGGCCCATCACGACGCCGTGACAGCCGAAATTCGCCACCCGGGCGATCGGCGTGCCGTCGGCCCCGTCCACCGCGATCCCGATGATCTCCCGGTCGCACGGCCCCGCGGGGTTGGCCCCGAGCACGATCTTCCCATCGCGCCGCTCCCGCCGGTTGACGCCGATCCGCGAGGCGCCCCGGCCGATCTTGAGCCGGGCCGGCTGGGTCGCGGCCCGCTCCCGGGCGCGCAATGCCGCGGAAGTGGCCGCCACCAGCAGCCCTTCCCGCCAGTCGAAATCAGACTTCGTGCCATCGGGCATCGGGGCGGAGTGCGTGTGGGTCGCGCCCAGCCAGATCCGGGCCGCCGGGATGCCCAGCCTCCCGGCCAGCGCGGCTTCCGCCATGTCCGCGTTGCCCCCCCACCACAGCATGTCGGCCACGACAATGGCGATCTCCCCGCCCGCGGCGTCACGCAGGTACAGTGCCCGGACATAGAGGGGATCGTGAACCGCGGCCCAGGGCTTGTTCCGGGCGGCGTACCCGGCCAGGTGGCAGGGTGTGGCCGGCGTTATTGCCACCCGGGCGGCCCCGGCATGCAGGCTCACGGCGCCTTGCGGTTGCTGGCGGGGGCCAGGCCCCAGGAACCCACCGGGATCTGGTCCAGGTCGAGCACCGCGCCGCTGAAAACCGCGCATTCGTCCCGGCAGAGGGCCACGCAGATTTCCGCCACCTCCGCGGGGGAGATCAGGCGTCCCGCGGGCATCCGGCCGGCGGCCTGGTCGAGGTAGTCCGCCGGCTGGCCCAGCCCGGTCTGGATCGCGCGCTCCCCTTCGGTGTCCATCCAGCCCGTGTTCAGGACATGCACCCGGATGCGGTCGCCCCG
>JAHFSL010000281.1 GCA_023265785.1 Candidatus Coatesiibacteriota bacterium
GCAACCGGGGCAAGGGCGCAGCGGTCCGGGAGGGCCTGCGGCGGGCCCGGGGTAAGGCCATTCTCTTTACGGATGCCGACCTCTCCACCGCCCCCTCCGAGATCCCGCGCGCCCTGCGCAAGTTGGCGGCCGGGGCCGATGTGGCCATTGGGTCGCGGCACCTGGCCGGTTCCCGCCTGCCGATTCCCCAGCCGTTGACCCGGAGGCTGGGGGGCCGCGTCTTCAACCTCGCGGCGAAAATCCTTCTCGGCCTGCCCTATGCCGACACCCAGTGCGGGTTCAAGGCCTTTAGCCGCGCCGCTGCCCGCCGGCTGGCGGCGGCGGGACGCGAGGACGGGTTTGCGTTCGACCTGGAGTTGCTCCTCCTGGCGCGCCGGTTCCGGCTGGCCGTCACGGAGTTTCCGATCACCTGGTCCGACCGGGCGTTCACCACGGTCAGCCTGGCCCGGCACGCCCCGCGCATGTTTCGGGCCATCCTGACCCTCCAGCGCCGCCTCCCCGACACCGTGGTCTACCACCCGGCGCGCGCCCTGCCCCTCATCCTGTTCTCCTGCGCCTGCGCCGTCGTGGGCCAAATCCTTTACAAGATCGGGGCCCGTGCCATCCCTCCCCTTCCGCTTGGCGCCGACTTTCTGGTCGCCATGGCGTCGAGCCATTGGATCCAGGGCGGGCTCGTCTTCTTCATGAGCTGTGCGGTGACCTGGATCCTGGCGCTCGCCCGGGTCGACCTCTCGTTCGCGTTCCCGATGTTAAGCCTCAACTTCGTCTTCACCGCGCTGTATGCCTGGCTGTGGTTCGGTGAGCACCTCTCCCCGGCGCGCGTGGGCGGCATCGCCTTTGTCATCGCCGGCGTCATGGTGATCGCCTCCGGTGGACAGGCGCACCCCGCCCGCGGGAAGGACGTGCTCTAGATGGGTGGGCTCGTGGTCCTCCTCCTGCTGTGCAATGCGATCTCCATCGCCGCCCAGCTGTTCCTCAAGATGGGCGTGGGGCTGGCGGGCCGGGCTGGAGCCGCTGATCTGGGTGGGCGGCTCGCTGTACGCCGTGGGGACGGTCCTGTGGGTCCGGGTCCTGACCACCACGGACCTCTCCTTCGCCTACCCCTTCGCGGCCATCGGCTACGCGGGTGGCGTCCTGCTCTCGCAGGTCCTCCTGCGCGAGCACGTCCCCCCCTCGCGCTGGGCGGGTCTGGGCCTGATCGCCGTCGGCATCATCCTCGTCGCGCTGTCCGCTTCCTCGCCCGCCTAGCGCCTGCCGAGTAACTGCCGCAGGAGCGGAAGGGAGTGATAGCCGGGGTCGAGATGGGCCACCTCGTCCACCTCCTGTCGCGCCTCCCGGCGTCGGCCGACATGAATGAGGAACATGGCCAAATTGGATCGGGCCGGCAGGTTGCCGGGATCGAGCCGGACCGCCCCGCGGTAGGCCACGATCACCCGGTCAGGCACGGCACCGGACAGCCGGAGCGCATTGCCGAGGTTGTAGAACAGGTCGGGGTGATTCGGATAGATGGCGATGGCGCGCTCGAACTCCGGCACGGCCGCTCCGGCCTCCCCGCGCTTCAAGAGGACTGATCCGAGGTTGTAGTGCGCACGGACGCTGTCGGGGGCGTTGGTCGCCTGCGCCCGGAAGAAGGCGTCCTCGCCCGCCCAGGTCCTGTTCCGTGCCATCGTCAGCCCGCCGAAGAGGACCAGCACGATTGCCGATCCGGCGGCGGCTGCCACCCGCCACCTGCCGGCCAGCCACCAGCCCGCCTCGGCCAGGAGAACACAGAACAGAAGCGAGGGCGCATAGACATGCCGCTCCGCCGTACAGCCGATGGTCACCACCATGTTGCTGGTGACCGCGAAAAGGATGGGGTACCCCAGAATGGCCAGCGGGACGATCGGCCGGGCGGCCCGCAGGCGCCACACGGCCCATGCGCCTCCCGCCAGGACGGCCACCGCCAGCCACAGGAAAGGATCGGCCGGGCCGGCCACCACGGGGATCTGGTTGAAGGAATAGTCGGAAGAAAGTCCAGTCGAATCCAGTTGAAGCCGCAGATAATGGAGGTGAAGCCGGGCCGCCGTCAGGATGCGGGTGACGGGCGGCAGGGCGATCAACGGATTATCCAGGAAGGGCGTCGCCTGCGCCTCGGGATGGTCGTGCATGACCAGCCGATACAGGGTCAGCCACGCTCCCATTGCCACCAGAGAGGTGACGTACGCGCCCCACGGCCGCCGCCGGGCGGGGTCGCGATCGGGAAAGAGCCAATCGGTGGCGATCGCCAGCGGCAGGAACGCGATCGCGGACTCTTTTCCCCACATCGCCCCGAGATACGCCAGCGCGCCCAGCCACGCCGGCCGCCGCTGGCGGTGCAGGATGAGAAACGAGAGGCCACCCAGCGCCGCTAGAATCTCCGACCGGTTGATCACCGCCGCGACCGCCTCGGTGTGGATGGGGTGGACCGCGAACAGGAGCGCCGCCCCGAGCGCCGGCCACCGCTCCATCCCGAGT
Organism: Candidatus Coatesiibacteriota bacterium; assembly: GCA_023265785.1. Lineage (GTDB taxonomy): Bacteria > Oederibacteriota > CAKKQC01 > CAKKQC01 > CAKKQC01 > JAHFSL01. The sequence continues at coordinate 2,494 of JAHFSL010000281.1, forward strand.
GACACCAGCCAGGCGAGCAGAAGGACACTGACCCCGGCGTGGAGCGCGATGTTCAAGAGATGAAACCCGACCGGGTCCTCCCCCGGACGGCCCATGGCCTCATTCACCCAGTGGTTCAGCGCCAGCGACCAGACGGTCAGCGGCCGGTAGGCCAGCCCGATCAGCGTGCGCTGGCCCAGCCGGTAGGGGGAGGTGACGAGCCCCCGGACATCCCACGGATCGGCCAGCGCGGGATTGCCCGGGATGACCTCCAGGTCATCGCACACCAGCCCGTGCCCCAGCGTGTTGGCGTAGACCGCCAGGGCCACAACGGCGACGATCAGGCAGGCCAGCGCTGGACGGGAACCCGGGGACGCGGGTTGGGACCCTCGCATTAGCGGGGGACCGGGCCCCTCCCAAGAATACTATGTGTCAAATTGGGTTGCGTTTGGTTGGGACTCACCCGGGCTACTCTGGGTAAAGCTCAGGCAACGTTGACCGTCACCGTCCGTGTCGCGCAGCACGACGAACCGGGGCCAGCCGATCCCAAATCAGGATCACCAGAAACGCGGCGAGGATGATCAGGCCGGCGATGGTAAGGCCAGCCTGGGGCGGAATGTCCATGTCAGCGTTTCTCCCTTCCCCTTCGTGGGGATTCTACGAGCTTCGGGTCCTTCACCAGGGAAAGTCCGATCGAGGCCAGCACGGAGGCAACGATAAGTCCGGTTGCCAGATACAGCAAGGATCGATCAAGTCCGGCCGGCGGATACAGAAACGCGATGATCGAGCCAACGCCAATCGTTTTTGCGGCTCCCAGAAGCAAGTCCGCCAGTTTGGTGTTCTGGGGTTCGTTCAAATGCCTGACGGTCATGGCGTGACTATTTTATCAGGCTCCCGAATCCGCGTGCTAGCGATTTCTCGCGGTGGCCTTGATCATGCGGCGGATCATGGTCTGGATCGAGCTGGACACCTGCGCTTGACTGCTCAACGACCGCGCATCGTCGGAATAGATTGCCTTGGCGGTCTCGACATCAATGACCCGGAAGTTGAGGACATACTGATCGAGCAATTTCCCGAAGGTGCCCACCAGCAGGTAGCGCACGTTCAGGACCTTCCCGAGTTTCACGGCGCACTCGGCGCTCGTGCACCCCGTCTGCTGGAAGGACTGCTCGGCCAGCACCTTGTCCATGTTGGATTTCTCGATGACATCGTAACTGCCGTCCTTGATGAGCTCGGTCCGGAACATCTCCGAGATGACGGCCGAATCGCTGGCCGAAACGCCCTGCGCGCTGAAGTCAGAGACCGCGAGATTGACCCGGCCGACCGGAGCGACCGGCGCTGGTGCCACGCGCACCGCCTCGGGCACCACCGCGACCGGCGGCGGCTCGGCGGCCCGGCGGGCGGCCGCGTCGGCTTCCGCCTCGGCGGCGAAGTCGGTGGACCGGGCCCCAAAGGCGTACCCCAGGCTCACCCGGTGGGTGAGCCCGATCGGGTGCGCCGCGAGTGCGTAATCCAGGGCCATCCCTCGCCACATCGCCGTCAGCCCCAGCGTCACCTGACCCACGGCATCGGAAAGGTTGGCAGTCCCCGCACGCACGCCCAGCATGGCCGCCGGCCACCACTCCAGCCCGGCGGCCAGCCGTGAGGCCGCCCCCTGCGCCTGACTGAACTCCCCTCCCACCGTGACATGCAGGGGTTCAATCCGGTACGACACACCACCCCGCAATTCAGACGGCAACCCGACCGCCGGGGCGCCCGTGGCGGCATCGGCCGGCCAGAGGTCGCCGCCGAGGTTCCGGTAGGCGACCCCAACAGTGAGTCCTGCCAGAACGGCGGCCAGCCCGGCATCGCCCGCCACGGTGGTCGCCTGCTCGGAGAGCATGTGGTCGGCCACCCCCTTGACCGTCACCCCCGCCCGCAAGGCACCCAGCCGCCACGCCGAGGCGATGCCGCCGGATTG
>JAHFSL010000022.1 GCA_023265785.1 Candidatus Coatesiibacteriota bacterium
TGCCTCCGGTCCGTCTGGGGATGCCCTATTGAAGCAAACTGGGCGCACCCCCGCAAACCGTGGGGCTAGGAGCCGCCGCCCCCGAAGAAATACCGAAGGGACAGCCCGACTTCGGTGATGGCGATCGGGATGATGATGATTTTTCCGAGGAAATCCCCGCCTTCCAGCGAGGCCACCAGGTTCGGCAGGATGGAGAACTCGAGCCCGGCGCCAACGCGGATCAGCCCGAGACTCAGGCTGAACAGGGAATTGGAGAAGGTCATCGACCCATAGCCGCCCTGGATGAACGGCCGCAGGCGCCAGCGCCAAGGCACCCACCGGAGGTCAACGCCCCACATCGTCACGGTTGTGGAGTCGGAGTCACCCGGATCGGACGGAACGAGAACCACCCCGAAATTGACCCGCATGGAGAGGGACTTGCCGTACCCGACACTGCCCTCCCCCGCCACGTATGTCAGCGATGACGCCAGAGCATCACCGCTCCCCAGCAATCCACCGTGCCCGCCAATCCCCCACCGCCCCGGCGGGGGAAAGGTGAGGAACGAGGACTCGCTGGCGGACGCTTCCTCCGTGGAGGGCGTGACCGCGGCCGCTGGGGCGGCCGGAGCGGCCGCGACCTCGGTGCGCAGGGAGTCGGCATACTGGTGGATCGGAGGATTATCCGGGTGAAGCGCGAGCGACTTGTCGTAGGCTTCCAGCGCCCCCTTCTTGTCGCCCCGGGCAACCCGGATATTCCCCATCACCTGCCACGCCTGCCAGTGTTTGGGATCAGCGCGCACCGCGGCCGCCGCGGACTGGAGGGCGGCATCCTGGTTTCCGGCGGAATACTTCGCGACGGCATCCTGATAGGAGACTTCTCCCGGCGAAACTGCGACGGCGGGCGCCGCCGCAGGGCCCGAGAGGGAATCCACATACGCCCGAAGGGACGGATTGTTGGGATTGCCGGCAAGGGCATTCTTGTACACCGCCACCGCCCCGGGCTGGTCGCCCAGCGCCATCCGGGCATTCCCGTCAATCTGCCAGGCCTGCCAGAGGGCGGGATCGGCCTGCACCGCCGCCTCGGCGTCCTTGATGGCGCCCAGATGGTCCCCGGCCGTTTCCTTGGCCGAGGCGGACTTATAGAGGGCATCGCCCTGCGGATTGGCCCGGGCCGGAATCGGCAAGAGGGGGAGGAGCAGGAGGATCGACAGGGCCCAACAGTTCACACGCACACCATCATCGTACCTGACGTCCTGCGACCCCCGGCCTGACCGCTGTCAGTTGACTTTCCTGCTCCAGGCCCGATATGCTTTTTCCCATGCGCATCACATTGCTCCTCGTCGCCGTCGCCGCACTGACCGGACTGTGGGCCTGCAACCGGGACACCGTCAAGCCCAGCGGGCCTGACATGGTCCCCCCCGCATCGCAAACCCCGGCCTCCGCGGTGGCCGCCCCGACGACCGCACCCGCGGCCACTGCGCCGGCCACACCGGCCCAGGAAGTGACCACCGCCAGCGGCCTCAAGTACCTCGACATGAAGGTCGGCGATGGCCCCTCCCCCCTGCCCGGCCAGACCTGCGTCATGCACTACACCGGCTGGCTCACGAACGGGACGAAGTTTGACTCGTCCGTGGACCGCGGCACCCCGTTCGAATTCCCGCTCGGCCAGCACCGCGTGATCGCGGGCTGGGATGAGGGGGTGGCCACGATGAAGGTCGGCGGCAAGCGCAAGCTGACGATCCCGCCGCAACTGGGCTACGGCGCGCGCGGCGCCGGCGCGGTCATCCCCCCGAACGCCACGCTGGTGTTCGATGTGGAGCTGCTCGGAGTCAAGTAGAGTCGAACGAGCGGGAGTGGTCGTGAGTCTCCGCCCGTTCCTTCTGATCTCGGCGATAACCGTCGCGGCCGGAGGCGGGGGCATGGCGCATGCCGGTTCCGCCCCACCCATTCTCTGGAGCGTGGCGCCCTCCGCCCTCGGATTGGTCGCAACCGAATACGCCTCCTCGGTCACCGCCGACCTGTCCGGGAATGTGTACATCACCGGGTCGTCGGATTCCGGCTCCCGCGGATTCTATGCCGCCATTTCCCCCGCTGGAGCGGTCACCCGAATCGATGCCTGGTCTGGTACCGGCGTTTCCGTGGCCGTGGATGGCGTCGGCCACATCTATGTCGGCGGGACGACCGCCGGGAACAGGTCCATCCGAAAATACGCCGCCGCGGGGGCCCTCCTGTGGACCCGGACGGATGCGGGAGGCCTTGCCGCGGTCGCGGCGGATGGGACCGGCGTCTATGTCGGCGGCGGAAGCGGAATGGAAAAATATTCTTCCGCCGGCGGTTCAAAGGATTGGAGCAGGACCGGCCACGGCGGACTCGGGAGCGTTGACGACATGATCACGGACGGGGCCGGGTCGGTGTATCTCCGCGGCGATCTCGGCGTGGAACGGTGGACCGCAAACGGGGACTTCGTCTGGCAGACCCTGATCGGATCCTCCGGGTCGAGCGAATGGAATCCCCGGATCCGGTTGCGGGGTGACGGCTCACCGGTCATCATGGCCTACCTGGGCTATGACGCGTCCGCGGCCCGGATGCTCGATTCCTTTGTCCACCTTGCCGGCTCCACCGGACTCGAAATGGAGCGCCGTGACGGCGGCTCGGCCGCCGATTTTGTCATGCCGGGCCCCACCACCATCGTCCAGGGCTATGCAGACAGCCTGATGGCCAACGGCTGGGATGCAGGGCCGGCTTACCAGGGCACGGGCAACCTGTGGTTGCTACCCGGGCTGGCGCCCGCCGTCGCCGTGTACCCGTCCTCACGCCAGCATCTCGCCGCCGGCCCCCGCGGCGAAGTGTATGCCGTGGGGTACGCCAGCGCCGCGCTCTTTGCGGTGCTTGACCCGATCGCCGACGGGGGACCGAAGAAGGGAACAATCCGGGTCCGCGGCAATGTCATCCGGATCAGGCATGGGGATGTGGCGTACATCACCGTGAGCGGCTCGGCACCCCATGTCGGGCTGGAACTCTTTGATGCGTCAGGCAATTCGCTCGGCGCGCTTGGCGATACGGCGCTCGCGGGAGACGGGCGCGGCGTGGTGTCCTTCGACGGGAAAGTGAACGGCCGGCCGCTCCGGTCCGGCGTGTACTGGATCGCCACCCAGACGGCCGTGCGCGACCGGGCGCCCATCGTCATCGTCAATGAATAGGATCGCGTGGATTCTCCTGGTCGCCGTATCGGCCCGGGCGGAAACCGCACCCGCTGTCGCTGGAACGGGTCCCGTGGGCCAGCCCCTGGCATTCGCGAAGGTCCCGCTCTCGGCGCGGATGCAGGGAGCCGCGGGACTCGTGCCCGGCGGCCATGATCTCTTCGAGTCCTTTTCCAATCCAGCCCTTGCCACTCGGCAATCGCGGACCTGGGAAGTCGGGTTGGCCGATGCGCTCATGTTCGGGGGCGACCAGAATGTCTGGGCGGTGGGCGCGGGGTGGGCCGGATCGCAGGAGGGCACGGTCGGCTGGGCGGCCGCCGCCCAGGTCTCGGGATGGAACATGTCGGCCTTCGACGAAATTGACCTCTATGGGAACCGGACTGGAACCCGGGTGACGCCGGGGGGGTTCCATGGCGGCGCGGCCGGGGCCTTTCGCTGGAAGAAGTGGAGCGTTGGCCTCGGTGTGCGCTTCGCCTCCGCCGCGCTTGACGGCTTGCCCGATGCTGTTCCCTCCCTCGCCGCGATCCCGCTTGCCGACTTCGCGTTCGCCCGGACCGGCGAGCACTGGGACTTCGAAATGGGATGGCGCGGGATGGGCCCACAGGGCTCCCCCGAGGAATTCATCCTGACGCTCCTCCGCCACGGCGAGGCGCCATGGCGGGTCACCTGGGGAGGTGGTTTTTCCACGCCGGGTGATACAGCGTCCAAGACTCATGGCGGAGGATTCATCGGGTGGTCGTTTTTTGACGTGGTGGAGCCTCGCCTCGGGCTGTATGGATCGGGTGACACCGAGGCGCGGCTCACCGCCGGCATGACGGCGACCTGGGCCGGCTATGCACTTGACTATGCGATCGGACTCTCAATCGTAGGTTCCAACCTCGGTGCCATGCACCACATCGTGCTCCGCAGGTCCTTCGGCGCGTTCCACACCGCTCCCAGCCCCGCCGGCACCTGATTCTCGCCCCGGGCCTTCGCCATGAATCACCTGCTCGGCTGGATCGTTCCCACCGACAGCCTGGTCACCCCCGGAGTGTACTGCGCGGTGTCGATGACCGCCGCACTGCTCGTGGGAATCAGCAAAGCGGGTTTCGGCGGAGGCGTGGGCGCGCTGGCCACGCCGCTCATCCTCCTCATCCTCCCGGCCCCGACCGCGCTGGCCCTGACCCTGCCGATGCTTCTCGGCTGTGATGTCTTCACGATCCGCCACTTTTCCCGGGAGTGGGACCGCACCGCCTTCCGCGCGATTTTCCCCTGGATGTTCGGCGGGCTGTTCCTCGGATTGGCGCTGCTCGTCGCATTCGCCCGGAGCGGCGGGCGGGGCGACCTCTGGATCCGGTTCGCCGCGGGCGCCAGCGTGATCGGGCTGACCTCACTCTCGCTGCTGCCGGGACGGTTCGCCGCACCGCGCCGGCGGACGACCGCACCGCCGTCCCGGCCCACCGCCGCCGCGGTCGGGCTGGTCTGCGGCATCACGACCATGGTGGCCCATGCCGCCGGCGTGCTGCTGAACCTGTTCCTCCTGCGGCGGCGGCCCTCCCCCGCCTCGTTCGTGGGCACTTCCACCAGACTGTACCTGTCATTCAACGCCCTCAAGGTCCCGCTCTTCGTCGCCGCTTCACCGCTGGCCGGTCGCGCCTTCCTGACCTGGACGACATTCGGCCACAGCCTCTGGCTACTGCCGGCCGGCTGGATGGGCGTCACCATCGGTGCCCGCCTTCACCGCTCCTTCACGCCTGACGGTCACCGCACGACCGTCACCGTGCTCCTGCTGGTTTCCGGCGTCTACCTGATCGCGTCCTCCTGGCTCGCGCTCGCGCGCTGACGGATCAGGAGGCCAGGAGCGCCCGGAACGCGAGGGCGTTGTTCGCGGCGAACCCCTCGGGGTGGTTGTTGAAGAAGACGAAGACCCGGCTCGCCCGTTCGGCGAGGCCCCGCACCTTGGGGACCCATTCCTTCATTTCCTCAACGGAGTAGTTGTACCGGTACCGGGCGTGCGGGTCTCTCCCCTCACCCTCCCTCTCGTTCGACCACCACGCCTCCTTGTTCCGGCCGTGGAACCGGACATACCCGATGGGGCCGGTCAGGATCGCCTCGGGTGGCGGCAGGCCCGGCAGGGCCGGCTCATCCACACAGCACAGCGAGAGCCCGAGCTTGCGGACACCGTCGAGGAAGTCGTCCCGGAACCATGCCCGGTGGCGGAACTCGACGATGACCGGCTGGCCCGCAAGGTCCCCCGCCAGCCGGGCCAGCCGCTCCCGGTTGGCGGGCACCGGCTGGAAGGCGTAAGGAAACTGGAGCAGGACCCCCGCCAGCTTCTGCGCCTGGATGAACGGGCGCAGGGCCACCTTGAATGCCTCGATGGCCGGCGCCAGGTCCGCCGGCGGCTCATGGGTCAGCGACCGGTGGGCCTTGACCACAAATTCAAAATGGGAGGGCGTCCGAACCGCCATCCCCTCCAACGCCTTGAGTGACGGAAGGCGGTAGAAGGTCGCGTTCAGCTCGACCGTGTCGAATTTCGTCGCGTAGTACCCGAGGTAGTCACGCGGTTTCGCGGCGGGCGGGTAGAAGACGCCCGTCCACTCCTTGTACGAATAACCACAGGTCCCTATCTGGATCAGGATCAAGCCTCCTTCGACGGCCGCTCCGCGATGGACTGATTCCATCGCGTCCCGCGGCCGCTCTCCCGCGCGGCCGGCCCACCAAAGATTCTAGTCGTTCCAGGCCCCACCCGAACGGCCCCAGCACGGTGGCCGCCGCCCGGAGCGCCTCCTGCTCGTAGGCCGCCGCGTCATAGGGCTCGCCCTCCGGGAACACCTGCGCCGCCCACGCCCGGGACTCGCCCAGCACATACGCCACCATCTCCCCCGCCTCCAGCTTCGCCCCCCGCGCGCCCAGTTGCCCCGCCGCCACCGCCAGCGGTGTGGCCACCGTGTACGCCGCCGGGTCCTTGGAAAGGTGCCGCCGGATCGTGAGGTCCGCCGCGTGCATCCGGCCCGCCCGCACGTCGCCCACGACCTCCCGCACCCGGTCCACCTGCGCGTCCGCGATGGCACGCGCCTCCGCTCCCGTCATCGCCTTGGCCAGCGCCGCCACCAGTTCGCGCTGGAGCGCGGCCACGAACGGCGCCGCGTCCACCCGCCGGAACTCCACCCCCCGCTCCTTGGTGGTGCCGTCCAGGAACGCGCCCAGGTAGCGCTGGGAGACCGCCCGCCGCGCGTCCACCTTGCTGGGCAGGAACGCGATCCACCGGTAGACGCCCTCCACCGCGACCGGCAGGCCGGTGTCCGCCTCGATGGCCCGGGTCAGCGCAAGGCACCCTTCCGGCGTGGCGGCGGTGCCGTCGAGCGGCTTCACCCACAGGCTGTCCACGATCGCGTGGAGCATCCGGTACCCCGCCTCCTCCGCGACCTCCTTGGCGCGCAGGATCGCCTCCCGCCCCCAGGCGTTCGTCGCCTCGTGCGCCTCAATCCGGCCGAACCGCGCGTTCTTGTATCCGAGGTAGCCGAAACAGCAGACCAGCATCCACTTGTGCGCGGTCGTCAGCGCCGCCGCCCGCTCCCGGATCGCGGGGGTGGCGCCGGTTTTCTTGAGCGCCCGGCACGCCGCCCGCTTGGCCAGCAGGGGCGCCAGCGTCCGGGGAATCAGCCCCTTGCCATGGCGGCACGACCACAGCGGGGTCCCCGGCACCCGCGCCGCGGGATCGGCTGCACAGCAGGCGCAGTTCATCGTCTCCTGCGAGAGGTTCTTGGTCACCATGATTGTCGGGTACATCGAAGCGAAGTCCAGTTCCCCCACCCCCTCGAACAGCCCCAGGTCCGGCTGGAAGATCAGCCCCCCGCGGTCGGTCTGGAGGAGTTCCTCGCCGGTCTTGAAGTCCTCCGTCTCCCGCTTGTCCACCGGGATCAGGATGCCGTCGGCCAGCGCCCGCGCCACCTGCATGGAGGAGATCGCCGTTCCCACGCTCGTGCGCGCCGCCGTCTGGAGCGGCAGGCGCCCCAGCCGCGCCGTTTCGAATAGCCCCGTGAGCCCGCTGGTCCCCAGCGCGAAGGAGTTGCGCTGGTCCAGGTGCAGGCGCCCGTACAGGTGCCACGCCGCGTCCCGGTGGATGATGGCGCCATACGAGAAGTACGAGCGGGACTTGGTGCGGCGGGGCGGACGCGCAGGATCATGGTTCCAGGGGATGGTGACGCCGTACTGTTTCGCCTGCGCGTCAAGTTCGGGCAGGAGCCACGCGTCCCCGTGCTCGGTCACGATGAGGTCCGGATCCCGGTCGGCGATCAGCCGGGCCAGCCGGCGCGGCACCTCGCCCGGTTCGTCCGGTTCCCAGAGACTGGCCTTGCCGTCGAGGTGGACTTCCAGCCGTCGTGCATAACTGCCGCGCCGGTCGTGCGCCGGGTTGCGGGCGATCCCCTCCAGCCGCAGGCCCAGCACCACCAGCGGCGGGGACTCATAATCCACATCCCAGATGGCGTCCAGAACCCGCATCGAGATAAGGGTTTCACCCTCAACAACCGCCTCCACCCGGGCCAGCGGGTGCCGTTGGGTTTCCCAGAACCAGTACCGGTCCGGCACCAGGTCAGCGTTGTACCAGGTCACCTCCGTGAACCGCCGCATCGCGCCTCCGAAGAGCATCATGGACCGCTCCGCATCCCCCAGCGCCAAGGCCCAGGTATCGCACGGAACGCCCTCCATGATCTCGGTCTTCTGTGTGAGCGCGAGGTCCGCGGCCACGCCCTGGTTCAGGAACCAGCGCTGGACCCGCTCCGCCTCCCCCCGCGAACCGCGCAGGTAGGCCGTGGGCTTCCACGGCTCGATGACTTTGATCCGCCGGCCATCGTCGGCGAGGAGCCAGACCGCCATGCCGTCCCGCACCGCGTACGCATCGAACAGCCACCCGGAGAGTGGCCGGGAGCTAGGGCTTGGCGGGTTTTTCGGCGGCGCGGCGGGCTTCGGTCGCGCGCTTGACGCGCTTCCACCACTCGCCCATGGGTCCGGTTTCAGCCTTGTGACGGAGGTACGCAATCTCTTCCTCATGCGTCATCCCGCGCCTAGACTCTCACGCCCCCGAGCCGTAATCCGATAACGCTGCAACCGGCTGGTCGGCCTTTCCCCCAGTATGTACTCAACATAGCCGGCGGCGAGCAGATCATTCAGCGTCCGTTTCAGGGCTCCCGTCTTGGTCCGCAAACCGATCTGCGCGGCCACTTCCCGAGCCGAGAGATCCCTACCGGAGAGCACACGCAGCACCTGAATTGACTGGGCCCCCGACTGGGCCCCCGACTGGGCCCCCAGACTCGCCCTGACCGCCGGATTCGGGCGGAAGATGACGGTGAAAAATCCGCCGTTCTGAAACGCGGGATCCGGGCACCCCTGCGCCCGGACATCGTCACGCATCCGCTTGATGCCGGTTCCCGCCTTCTCAATGAATTCAATCCGATGGAGCAGGTCGGCCAGGAGCGCATTACGCCGGACGGCCTTCGTGCCCAGATCGGCCAGAGTCACGCCCTTGGGCAACCCACCGGGACTGCTGACTTCGATCCGGTCCGTATAGATCTCCACGAACACGTTGGCCCCATCCATGAACCAGTCCCGGTGCATGACGGCGTTGATCACGGCTTCGCGGAGCGCCTTCGGGGGATACTCAGGAATATCCTCGCGGCGGAGGCGCCCGATCCTCCAGGCCACCCGCGTGTTGCGCTCCACAAACCGGAGCGCGTCCTCGATATCGGCGACGATGCCGCCGGTGAAATCCTTCCGGTCCAGGATGTCCGCCTTGCCGGTCCCTTTCGCCAGCAGGCAGGTAATGTAGGCCTGGTTGAAGAACCGGCGCGGCTCCTTCGCGAAAAAGAGGACGCCGGCGTTCCGAAACTTCAGGGTTCCGCCGGACCGTTCCGCCGCTTCGATGTTGACAAGCACATCCTCGACGCGGGGCCGGCCGGTAATTCCGCTCAATCTAAGCCATGTCCGGTACTTCTCCCGGTCAAAGTCCTGCGGATACCGAAACTTCGGACAGGGCTCCACATCGAACCGGATGGCCCCTTCGGAACGAAAGAAGTCGCGGAGTTCATCCCGGGACAATTTCTGCGTTGTGGCACCCTGGCGCCAGAAGTATCCTTCACTGCACTGGACGGGCTTGCCCTCGCTCTCCTGCACGGTGACCGACAGGACCCGGCCAACCGGCTCCACGAGGATCCCAACCGGCGGGTCACAATGGCGGGCAAGGCTCTGGATGTGGGCCCGCAGGCGGTTCGAATCCGTGACCCCCGCCACCGTCCCGTCATCCCTCACGCCCAGCAGGATTCGTCCTCCCGTCGAATTGGCCATGGCCACGAGGTCGCGCGCGAACGAGTCCGGGAGCGCTGTCTTGTACTCCAGCGTCGCCCCCTCGCCCTCGTGGAGCAGGATCTCGAGGTCGGACGGTTTCAGTGGTTCCATGTCCAATTCCATTTCCATGGTCGGCCCGGAAGGGAACCCCGGCAATCCCCCAACCCGGGGTTGTGACACGGGGTGGGCACAGGACTTTCATCGCCCGGCCCATCGTCAGACCGGCGATCCGGCCACGGGTGGGTCGGCGGGTTCCAGCGTCCGCAGTTTCCAGGTCAGGCCCTCCAGTTGCCGGCGCTGTTCGAGGAGCATCGCGAGCAGGACCGCCTCCATGGGCGCCGGCGAGGTCGCGTGCGCGATCGCCGCCAGGTGCCGGCGCGCCGCCAGGAAGAGTTCGTCGAAGACCGCCTGGTCCTCCCGCCGCAGGGCCCGGCGGAACGCACTCCACCGCGCGGCCTCTCCGTCGAACACCATGGTGGCCGAGGGCAGGGTGCGTCCCATGTCTACCAGGCCTCTCTAGGAATACTGCGGCATGAGGGTGAGATTGGAAGGCATCTCGTCCCATACGCGCCCCTGAAGAACACGCCCCCCGGCCTTCGGCGTTCTACCACCCCACTGCTTGAAGAAAAACCCCGTGCCAGCCTTTAGACACTGATCCTTAATCTCAAGTACCCACTCCTCTTTGATTGGACGGCGGTTCGGCCCACTCTCTCCGCCAACGATCACCCAATGGATTCCCTCAAGGGGCAACCCTTGAATCGGGCCAATCAACGGCTCTACTGAAACGAACCTGACCGCAGCCGGCACATTCCGTAAGTGCTCGATCCGCGAAACATAGGCCTGATTCTCAACGGATACTCCCTGCCAAACATTCTTGGGCCAAGGCAATTGCGCGACCACTTTTTCGACCCGATCGGCCCGCTTCGTAAGTATTTGAAAGACATGCCAGCGAGCCTTCTGCATGACGGCAAAGACCTTCTGGATGTACTCCACGGGAACATCCTTGTGAAAGAGATCGCTCATGCTGTTCACGAAGATCTTCCGTGGCTGTTTCCACTTCAGCGGCAACTCGATCTGGTCAGCCTGAAGCGTCAGCTTGAATGCATTGCGGTAGCGATGAGTCCCCATAGCCTGGAGGCGGTGAGCCAAGCGCTCGGCATAGCAGTTCTTACACCCCGGGCTAATCTTGGTGCACCCGGTGACCGGATTCCACGTGGCATCCGTCCACTCGATTCCCGACTTATCCGCCACGGCTACGCCTCCGCCTTCACTTTGTTCCTACGTCTGGATGAGGCCCCAGAAAGCGCTCACCGTTGAAATGAATGAGATGCTCCGGATCGTCGGCAACCCAGACTTCGGTCTCCCAGGAAATCTGCGGCAGAAAACTACGCATGGCCTCCCTGCTGGCAAACGCCGTCACAAAGACAAGTCCCGCTTTTGACCCGGAGAAGAGTTTTTTGAGCTCAACTCGTCGCTTCGAATCAACCGCGCCAGCGCTCACCACGGCTTCAATTAAAAGAAGCCAGTTTCGCCTGACATCATGGACCAGGACATCGGGCATCTTTGAAGGGGCCGAGATGACAATCCCGAGGCGTTTCAGGTAGTCCACTTCGTAATGCATGAACTTTCCCTCGGCATCCCCGACATAAAGCACTGTACCTGCTGGAGAAAAGCGTCCACAAAACTCCTCGACGACCAGCTTGATCAGTGGATTTTGACCACCGGGAGAGAGATGGACGCGTTCGCCGGATGGCAACGAAACCGGGATCTTCGAAATCGCCCTCACGCGCTCTCGCTCCCGCCGGATATGCTCCCTGCTCGCAAGGTACAAAACCAGCTTGCGTTTCCAAGTCGCGGCCCCATATGACCGAAACAGATCCAATGCTCCCGGCTCAACCTGATAGACCGTCTTCGCGCTCGTGATGGGGCGGGATGAATCATCGGGGTTAAGAAAGACCATTCCAGCCTCGACAAAATACTTTACGGCTTCGTCACGTATCGTCTCGCGTGTATTGGGCTTGTACGGCTTCCCGTGCTCCTTGGCAATAAACTTAATGATCGGCGTAATGCCACGCATTGGAGCGCTTGCATCCGACCAGCCCTGAAAAGGCTTGAGATCGAGAAGCGCCAGGAGAGTGCGCCCGGCACCATCATTGCTTTGGCGCCCTACAAAGCCCAGCATCGCGAGAATTTCCCTGGCCTCTTTCAATTTCTTCGCACGTTCTCTTGCCAGCCGAGGATTCCGCCGATTTTCCATCAGATCAGGCCCTGCTCGACGAACGCATCCAATGTGTTCTGGGGCATTCCTCGATCCTTGATCTCTCGACCAAGGTGGATCAGGGCATCCTTGGATGGGAAGCCCAGCGCCCGGAGATCGGTTGCATTGACTTGAGTATGTCCGCTGAACTGCCTGAAATACACGTCAACCATCGTTGAGTTGAGAAAGGCGGCCAGCCCCTCGGCCAGCTCCATGGGCATCCCATGCCCGGACAGGTGGAAATAGTTAAGGTGATTTTCAAACCCCACGAGGTCTGACGGAACAAGATTCGGGTCAAAGACGCAGGCAACAATTCTCCTTCGCTCTTCCTTCGCCGTAAAGCGCTTTACCAACACGTACACTCCTGCTGGAACAAGAAGCCCGCGTGTCTGATCATCAATCTTGATCGCATTCGGTTTTCTCGACTCCTTCTTCGGCCAATGCACGGTGCCACCATTGAAATGGCAAGGATAGATCAGCGGAGCCGTGCCATCTTCCGGATTATCACGAAGGAAGCCTCTCGCCCGGAAATCAACAACCCGTCCCGTAGAAACAGAGAGTCCAAGTGCTTCCAGCCTATTCGTGTGCAACCTCATTGCAGTCCTTGCAAGCTTCTGGACCCTGTCGGTGACAAGGTGAATAAACCGCTCCGGATCATTGGGTGCAACAACGTCCTCGAACTGCGCGAGCCGCTCGACGATCGGACTGTCAGGCGCACCGCTACTCGTTGAAATCACGACCTTCCCGGGTTGAGCCTCACCCTTGACGGCATGACAGATAACATTCTCTTGTAAGACATCATCACGACTGAATGCAGCCGATCTCGACTCGAAGATGTGAAGTCGGCAGAGCGACATGGATTCAAGGAATGCAACGCGAAACGGCTTGAAGTAGGGGCCGTTACAAAAACTACGCGGGGTGATGGCCACAAGTTCGCCACCTTGGACCAGCACCTTGGTAATGAGTGCAACGAAGCCCGAATAGAGGTTGCTGGTTTCAATTCCGACTGATCGAAGAAGCCTGCGCTCAGCAGAGTCGGCATGAATCTTTCGGTACGGCGGATTGACGATCGCCAGGTTGTACGCTCCGGACTGATTCGAGAGCAGGTCGTTGCGCACAAGCGGAAGCATGTTCGAGATGAAATCCCGGTTGAATATGTTGGCCTTGAATGAAATGCCGACTGACTCGCATTGTTTGCGACAATTCCCGAGTGAGCGCCTTAACTTCGCGATGAGGATTGGGTCGAGTTCATAGGCATCAACGGCAATCCTTGAGGGTTTCTTTTCCGCTGAGCAAAGGCGATCCACAAGGGCGGCAGTCAACGCACCGGCTCCGGCGCCAGCGTCCAGCAACCGGACTTCATTCCAGTCAGCCTTGAAAAAGGATGCCATGAGACTTGCAACAGGGCTCGGAGTGAGAAATTGCCCCAGCAGGCCGCGTCGCACGGTCGCCTCCACCTCAGGCGCGGGAGGGGCGACGCGAACACCCTCCCGTTCTTTGACGCGCTTCTGGAGGGGGCGGGCGTTCGTAAGATCGGTTGACACGGTTTCAGTATAGTCAAGGTAGATTGGCTCTACGCCGGAAGCCTTCACAGGCTCGACGCCGGGGCGAAGGGCAGGACGAGTTGCCGGGCGTCGGGGAGCGGGATGGCCCGCGGCGCCGAGGGCTCGGCCGCGGCCAGCACCCCGTTGGCGTCCTTGTCCTTGCGGCCCACCTCGACAACATGGCCGCAGGCCCGGTGCAGGAACTCGATGAGCTCCTCCCGCCCGCCGGAGCGCAGGGGTTCGGGCCGCTGGGCCACGACCACGCCCAGCCCCGTGGCCGCCAGCGCATCCAGCGCGTTGGCCACCCGGCGCGCCGCGCGCCACGCCTGGAACGGCTTCACCTCCTGGTCCGCGAGGAGGTCCAGGGGCCCGAGCACCAGCGCCCAGCGCGCCCCGGCGCGCGCGGCCTCCGCGGCGGTCTCCCGCTCCAGCAGGGCCTCGAACTGCTGCCAGGTGAACGCGCGGCTCACCCGGATTGCCGCCAGCAGGGAGGGCGCGGGCCGCCGCCGCTTTTGCGCCGCCCGCGCGAGGTGGTAGGCGTCGAAGGCGTTCGCCCCGTCCACCGCCACGATCCGCGCGCCCTGGAAGAGCAGGAACTCGGCCGCCTCGTGCGCCAGGTCCAGCGCCCCGGACCCGTGCAGGAGCAGGGGCGAAAGTTTCTTGAGGTCAACCGGCCAGCGCACGGATCACCTCAAGAAACA
>JAHFSL010000282.1 GCA_023265785.1 Candidatus Coatesiibacteriota bacterium
CGAACGCGGCCGCCGGCGGCACGGAGCGTGAACGAGCCCAGATCGGTGGTCACGGTCAGCGTGAAGCGGGAACGCACGAAGCCCGAGGCGCGCCAGCGGCGGGTCAGTTCCGGTTCGACGGCGCGGAGAGTGCCAGCCAGATCCACAATCCGGCCCATGCCGTGGGCACCTTCGTAGTAGTCGGTGGTCACCGCGACATTCCAATGACGCAGGTACTCCACGGCCGGATGGTCCGCCGGCAGGAACCAGGTGATCTCGTCGGCCCGGCGAGCCCGCGAGCGATCCACGGCCACCCGGATCAACAGCGGCAGGACGCGGCGGGAGGAGGCCGCAAGTTCCACAACACCCACCCGGTCCTTCGCCCGGTCGAGCACGATGTACCCCTGCATCACGCCGCCAGGATCACGGGCCACCATCATCCGGGCGCGAATGCCCCAATCCGAGCCCAGCCGGAAGAGCTGCCAGGCGGGCGCGCCGGTCCGGTCCTGGGTGCCGGGGCGACCTCCGTGCATCCGCGCATCCAGCGCGAGGGCTCGCCGCAGGTCGCGGGCCGGGCGGTACAAGGCCAGGGTCCAGCCGGGAAGCCGGCGGGCGGCGTGCCGCGCAATGTCCGTCCGAATGACTGCGCGCGGTTCCGCCATCACGCTGGCATATCCCCACCGGTGATAGAAATCCCGGATGCCGAACAGCATCGAGATGTGGCTGCCGTTCTCGCGCATGAGTGGCAAAGCGGCATCCATGCACCGGCGCGCCAATCCCCGGCCGCGCCAAGCCTTGTCGGTCCACACGCCGCCCACGCCGGCCATCCGGAGCCGGGCGACCCCGACCCGGATGACCTGGCGCGAGATCATGATCCGACTGACCGCCTTCCCCTCCGCCCACGCCTCAACCCGGTCGCCCCAGGCATTGCGGGTGACCCGGATCTCGGGCTGGGAGCGTTTCACCCGGCGATCAGCGGGACGGAACGAGGTCGCAGGCCTCCGCGGGCATCCAGTGGGCGTCCTGGCCTTCCCACTTCACATTGCACCCCACGGGATTGGTGAGGGGGACGCTGACGGGCTTGCCGGTGGTCAGTTCCTCCAGCGCGCGGTCCAGGTCAAAGACCTTCGCGCGCGAGGCCTGGCGCGGATCGTCCATGCCGCGGCCGGTATAGACGAGCTTGCGGGACCGGTCGAAGACGAAGAAGTGGGGCGTGCGCAGGCCGCCAAAGGCCCGGGCGACATCCTGGGACTTGTCGCGCAGGTAGACCCAGGGAAACTTCTGCTCCGTCATCCGGGTCACCATGTTGGCGAAGTCGTCATTGGGATGGGTGGTCTCGCTGTTGGAGTTGATCGCGATGAATCGCACCCCCGGTCGGAAAAACCGCTCCGCGGTTTTTCTGGTCATTTCATCCGACCCGGTGACATAGGGGCAGTGGTTGCAGGAGAAAAACACCACCAGCGCGGAGGCGTCCGCGAAGTCCGCGGGACCGTAGGTCTTCCCATCAGTGGCGGGCAGGCGGAATTCGGGACAGGTCCGTCCGATCGCAAGCGTAAAGGCCATGGCCACCTCCTGGGAAACGGGCTGGGATGATTATAGGGTGCGCGGGAAGGACCCCGGCGGAGGGAGCGCCTCCATGAATCGGACCAGCGCGCCATGAAGACCCGCGGGATCGTCCCACATCACAAAATGACCCGCCGCGGGGCACACCACGAGCTCACAGGACGGCAGGCGGCTCAGGTGGAGGAGGTCGACCAGCGTGGCCGCATCCCGGATGCCGAACCGGCCACGGCCCCCGAAGACTCCGAGAACGGGGCACGCCAATTCGCCCAGCCACGGAACGGCGTCCATGGCGCGGATGGAGGCCCAGAGCCGGTCCCGCCCCTCCACGGGCATCCGGGCGCGTCCGGCGGTCATCATGCTCTGCGCCCGGGCCTCGATGGCGGGATCCCCACCGGGGCCGTACATCCCGGGCAGGATTCGATCATTGAGATCCAGGGAGGGAAAAGCGTCCACGAGCACCAGGGCCCGCACGCTGGCGGCGTGGCGGCGGGCCAGGTGCAGGCCCACCATCCCGCCCAGGCTGTGCCCGACCACCACGGCGGCCTCCCGGCCCGCCAGGTGTCGCGCGGCCACGGCATCGGCCAGGCCGTCCACCGAAGGTTCGGAAGGATCGTCCGTTCCGGCGTGCCAGGGGAGTGTCACGGCCTCCGCAACGGCCCGGCCGGCCACCGCCGCCCGGGTCCCGTCCCACACCTCGGGCGTGCAGGTGAACCCGTGCAGGAACAGGACCCGGGGAAGCATGGTTGGAGGATACGCCGTTGCGGGACGCCGGGGGAGCCCGCCGGTCGTAGGGTACACTGGCTCAATCCATGGAACTCTTCAAACTTTCCGGGCGGGTGGCCGTGGTCGTGGGCGGCTCCGGCGTGCTGGGCTCGGCCATCGCGGAGGCGCTGGGTGCGGCGGGGGCGAAGGTCGCGGTGATCGGCCGGCGCGACCCGGGGGCCGCGGCGGATCGGCTGGCGAAGGCCGGCATCACGGCCAAGGGGTATGTCGCGGACGCCATGGTCCGGCCGGCGCTGGAGGCGGTTCGAGACGCGATCGCCCGCGACCTGGGTCCCGTGGCGATCCTGGTCAACGCCGTCGGCGGAAACCGGCCTGAGGCCACGACCGGGCCGGACAAGTCTTTTTTCGATCTGCCGCTGGAGGGCCTGGAGCAGGTCGTCGGATTGAATCTCTTCGCCGGCGCCATCCTGCCCTGCCAGGTTTTTTGCCGCGAGATGGCGAAAACGGGAGGGTCGGTCATCAACGTGGCGTCCATGGCCGGACTTCGGCCGCTGACCCGGATCGCGGGCTACGCCGCGGCCAAGGCCGCGGTGGCCAATTTCACCCAGTGGTTCGCGGTCCACGCGGCGAAAGAGTTCACCCCGAACCTGCGGGTCAATGCCATCGCCCCCGGTTTCTTCCTCACCGAACAGAACCAGTTTCTGCTGAAGAAACCGAACGGCGGCTGGACGGAGCGCGGGGAATCCATCCTGGCCCATACCCCGCAGGGCCGGTTCGGAGTGCCCGCCGACCTGGCCGGCGCCGCGGTCTGGCTGGCCTCGGACGCCTCGGCGTTTGTCACGGGAACGGTCATTCCGGTGGACGGCGGGTTCAGCGCGTACGCGGGCGTATGAAGGACGGAGCCGAGCGAGAGCGAGGCGACCGCGACGGACGCGGCTGTGCCGTGTCCGTCGCGGATTGTGAAGGAGGATACGAACGTGGATAAGTCAGATATTGGCGTGGTGGGCATGGCGGTGATGGGGAAGAATTTGGCGCTCAACATCGCCAGCCGGAACTATCGGTGCGCGGTGTTCAACCGGACCGCGGAGAAGACCGCGCAGGTCATGGCCGAGCGTGGTGATGCGGCCGGGCTGGTCGCGACCTACTCGGTGCGGGCGTTGGCGAAGGCGCTGAAGCGCCCGCGGCGGCTCATGCTGATGGTCAAGGCGGGGAAGGCGGTGGACGAGACCATCGCCCACCTCCTGCCGCACCTGGAGCGCGGCGACATCATCATTGATGGGGGCAACTCGCACTATCCCGATACGGACCGCCGGCAGGCGGAGCTGGCGAAGAAAGGGATCCGGTTCATCGGGACCGGGGTTTCCGGCGGCGAGGAGGGCGCCCTGCACGGGCCGTCCATCATGCCCGGCGGCGAGCGTGACGCGTACCGGCATGTGGACCCGATCTTCCGGGCCATCGCGGCCAGGACCGACGACGGCGCCTGCTGTACCTGGCTGGGGAAAGGGTCGGCGGGCCATTTCGTCAAGATGGTGCACAACGGGATTGAGTACGCCATGATGCAGATGCTGGCCGAGTCCTACGACCTCCTGCGCACCGGGCTGGGCTACGACATGGCCGAGGTCCACAACACCTTTGCCAAGTGGAACCAGGGCCGGACGGCGGGCTACCTCGTGGAGATTTCCGCCCTGGTCACCTCCTACCGCGACCCGCAGACCGGCCAGTGGCTCGTGGACCTGATCCAGGACACCGCGGCCCAGAAGGGAACCGGCAAGTGGACCACGGTGGCCGCGCTGGACCTGGGAGTTCCGGTGCCGTCCATCACGACCGCGGTGGACGCCCGGATTCTTTCCGGCCACAAGGCCGAGCGGACGGCGATCGCCCGGGTGGCCGCAACCAAGTCCCATTGGGTGAAGGGACTGCCGGCGCACCGGCTTGAGGGCGCGGCCTATGCAGCCTTCCTGGCCGCGTATGCCCAGGGCATGCACCTGCTGTCCCGCGCCTCACACGAATACGGATACGCCCTCAACCTGGCGCAGGTGGCCCGGATCTGGAAGGGCGGGTGCATCATCCGGTCGCGGATCCTCCACCTCCTGAAGACCGCCTACACGGTAAACCCAAGGCTTCCGCAC
>JAHFSL010000283.1 GCA_023265785.1 Candidatus Coatesiibacteriota bacterium
GTGGCCGCCAACGCCCGGCACTTCACCTCGACCTATGAGTCGGCCGTGCTCCCCGCCGGACGCCATGAGGTCGAGGCCTCCACCACCTGGCGGGTCGGGCGCGATGGCGTCTACTCCCGGCTCGACCAGCGTGCCGAACTGGAGTTCGGCGTCACTGACAGCGTGCTGACGGCCCTCTACTTCAATTGGCACAAGACTTCAGTGATGGACCCCGCCTCCGGCGAGTGGGTCTCCGAGTCGGCCTTTGACGGACTGTCCAGCGAGTGGAAGTGGAAACTGGCCGATGCCGCCGCCGATCCGCTCGGCTTCGCGCTGTACACCGAGATCACCACGGGGACGACTGAACTGGAAGTGGAGGCCAAGGTCATCGCCGACAAGGCCCTGGGCCCCTTCCTGCTGGCCTACAACGCGGTTCTGGAGCCCGAATTCGGGTACGCGGATGGCGCCATCGAGGCCGACGAGATGTCCATGGAACACACGCTCGGGCTCGCCCTGGCGCCGGGGGCGCGCTGGTCGGCCGGCGTCGAGGTGCGCGAGCATTCCGTGTTCGTGGACGGCGCCGCCGAATTCCACGCGCTGTTCGCGGGGCCCACCGTCCATTTCGCCTCGGGCGAGTTCTGGATCACCGCCACCGGACTCATCCAGTTGCCGGCCCTCAAGGCTCCCACCACGAACGCTCCCGGCAAGAAGTATGAATTCACCGACGACGAGCGCGTCGCCATCCGCCTCCTCGTCTCCCTGCCGCTGTGATCCGCGGGGGACGCGCCGCCCTGGCGGTCGCGCTCCTCACCGGATGCGCTGCCGTGCCTCATGCGACGCCGGAGGATGCGGCGCGGGCGGCGGGCTCCTGGCCGGGAATCTCGGTGGCGGACCTGGAGGCGGGACGGTCGCGCTATGTCGCCCGCTGTACCTCCTGCCATAGGGCAAGAAGCCCGGCGCGCTATCCCCCGGATCGCTGGGGAGCCCACCTCGACAAGATGGCCGAACGGGCGAGGCTGTCCCCGGACGACCGCGATCTCATCCTCCGCTACCTGGTCACCCTGGCGGGCCGCCCCGCCACGCCCTGACCCACACGGACTCGCGGGAGTCCCCCCCGGGGTGTTACCCGCCCCGCAGGATCCGCCATGCAGCGTGCAGGGAGTCCGGAAGCCCCCAGAGGTCCATCGCCGTGATGACCACCGCGCTCGACCAGCCCGCCGCCAGCAGGAACCAGCCGCTCCGCCACGACCCCATATACCGGTGCGAACTCGTGAAATGCAGGAGGGGGAAGATCGCGAACGGCAATTGGAGGGCCAGCGCGACCTGACTCAAGGTGAGGAGGTCGTTGACGCTCCCCTCCCCCCGCAGGCCGATGATCAGGATCGCGGGCACCATGGCCAGCCCGCGGGTCAGCAGTCGCCGCGCCCATGGCGACATCCGCCAGTGCATGAATCCCTCCATCACCACCTGACCGGCCAGGGTCCCGGTAATCGTACTGCTCTGCCCGCTTGCCAGCAGGGCCACGGCGAAGATGACACCGGCGGCGGCCGCGCCCGTCAGCGGCGCAAGCGTCAGCGAGGCGATCCGGATCCAGTCCGCGCCGGCCCCGAAGACCACGGCCTGGCCGTCCGGCAGGGTGACACTGGACCGCCCGTGGAACACGATGGCGGCCAGCACCATGATCGCGGCGTTGACCAGGAACGCCAGCGAGAGCGCCAGCACGGTGTCCAGCGTGTTGAACCGGACCGCATCACGGCGGGAGTCGCCGCTCCAGCTCAATTTGCGGCTCTGGACCAGCGCGGAGTGGAGGTACAGGTTGTGGGGCATCACGGTCGCCCCGATGATCCCGATGGCCAGAAAGATCATCCCCGGCCTGGCGAGGCCTGGCGTGGCCAGGGCACGGCCCATCTCCGCGAAATCGGGCGCGGTCTGCGGCAGAACGAAGATTTCGATGGCATAGCAGGCGCCGATCGTCCCCACCAGCAGGAGGATGATGGCCTCCAGCGTGCGGACCCCGAACCGCTGGAGGGCGAGCAGGAGAAAGACATCCGCCGCGGTGATCAGGACCGCCCAGAACAGCGGGATATGGAACAGGATGTTGATCGCGACCGCGCTCCCCAGGACCTCCGCGAGGTCGCAGGCGCCGATGGCCAATTCGCACAGGATCCACTGGGGCCACCGGGCCCAGGCCGGGTACCAGTCGCGGCAGGCCTGGGCGAGGTCCTTCCCGGCGACGACGCCCAGCCGGGCCGAGAGCACCTGCAGGACGATGGCCATCAGGCTGGCCAGCAGGACCACCCAGAGGAGGCCATACTTGAACTCGGCGCCCCCCGCCAGGTCCGTTCCCCAATTGCCCGGATCCATGTAGCCCACGCTGACCAGGAGGGCAGGCCCCACATAGGCGCGCAGGTGGCGCCAGAATCCCGCCCGGTGGCGGGGAACATCCACCGTCCCGTGCATCCCCTCCAGCGAGAGCGGCGACCGCATGCGCGGACTCTACGCGGATCATACGCGGAGGTCAACCCGGATATGCGAAGGTAGGGGGCCATGGGACGACTCCACCAGCTGGCCGTGCTTCCCCGCGTCCGGGGGGCGATCCGCGAAAAATACCGGGCGGGCATCCGCGCCGCCGGGTGGAGTTTCGGGCTGGGCGCGGCGCTGGCCCTCGCCAAGATCGGCGCCGGGATTCTGGGCGGGTCACGCGCCGCCGTGGCGGACGGGATCGAGTCGGCCTGCGACACGCTGAACTCCGTCATCCTGCTGGGCGGGCTGACGGTCTCCCTGCGCCCACCCGACACCGGCCACCCCTACGGCCATGACCGCGCTGAGGGCGTGACCGCCATCATCCTGGCGACGGTCCTCACCCTGGCCGGGCTGTCCACCGGGGCGGCGATCCTGCTCACCCTGCGTCAGACCCCCGAAGTGCCGGCCCTCTTCACGATCCTGCCCATCCTGGTGGGCCTGCCCATCAAGGCGGCGCTCGCCGCCTGGAAGACCCGGCTGGCGGAGCGGGCGGATTCCTCCGCCCTGCGGAGCGAGGGATTCAACGACGCGGCCGATGTCCTGTCGGGAACGCTCGCCGTGGCGGGCATCCTGCTCGCGCGCCTCGGCGGCCCGGCCTTCGCAGCCGCGGACCGCGTGGCCGCCCTCGCCGTCTCGGCCGTCATCGTCACGGGTGGAGTCCGGCTCCTGCGCGGGAGCATGTCCGAACTGATGGACGAGGCACCGCCCGTCGAGGAGCTCCGCCGGATCCACCGCACCGCGCAAGCGGTTCCGGGCGTGGTGCGCATTGACAAGGTCCTCGGGCGGAGGTCCGGGACCGGCTACTTCCTCGACCTGCACGTGGAAGTGGATCCCCGCCTGCCGCTGGTCCGCGCGCACATCATCGGCCACATCGTCAAACAGCGCCTGCTGGAAGCCCTGCCCGGCGTGCGCGATGTGCTCACCCACATCGAGCCGGCGGAGGTGCGCCGCGTCACTCGTCCTTCGGGGTCACCTCAAAATACTGGGTCGACTGGCCGGTCTGCACGACGATGACATAGGTGTGGTCGAGGTCGGCCCAGGCCCCGCCCGCCAGCCGCCCATCCCACAGCACCGTCATCGTGCCGGCCCCCCGCGACGCCGTTGGGAACAGGACAACCGCTTCCAGTCCCCGCTCATCCAGGACCTTCACGGTCACTTCCGCCGCGCGCGTCAGTTCAATATCCTTGTGGAACTTTTCGCCGCGGAGGGGGTAGAACACCCAGACGGGCGCGCCCAGCGGCGCTTCCGCCGGTGTTTCCTCGGATTGGCGCGTGGCTGGCGGCCGGATACCGAGCGTCAAGGCGATGGCGTGGCGGGTTCCCAACTCGCCGAACGGAACCCAGGCGTAGTCCAATCCGAACGGGAACCGGCCCGCCAGCCGGCGGATTCCCAGCCCCGCGGCGAGCCCGGGTGCACCCGTGTCGGCCAGATCACGACGCCACCCTGCCCGGATGGCGAATCCCCACCCCCCCACGGCGGCGCGGTACTCGGTTCCCGCCCGCACGGGGAAGGATCGGTCCGCGCTCAAGGGGAGGTCGGCTTCCACGAGCCACGCGTCAGCGTCCGCCATGAGGCGATCCGCCTGCCACGCCGCCGCGGCGATGAATTGGCGCGGCAGGCCCAGCCCCGCCTGCGCCACCCCCAGGTGCTGGACGACCAGCGCCAGCGCGGTCCCGCCGCCCGGCCGGGAGGTCAGCCCGACATCGGTGTCCGCACCCGTCCACCGGCGGGTGTCCACCTGCTGGCTGATGACCCGTACGGCACCGCCGCCCGCGAGCCGCAGGGCGTCAAGTCCCGGCACCAACTCGCGCAGGTCCACAGCCCAGGCGGCCGTCCCCCCCGCTAGCAGGACGGGATAGGTGCCGGCCTCCCCGGCC
>JAHFSL010000284.1 GCA_023265785.1 Candidatus Coatesiibacteriota bacterium
CCAGTTGTGCATGGTAAAGATCAGGACGGGCAGAGTCCACAGCTCCCGCGACTGCCCCACGATCATCGCCCACAGGAAATTGGACCAGGCCAGCATGAACCCGTAGAGGGCCACCACGGCCAGCATAGGCCGGACGGCGGGCAGGGCCACCTGGAAGAACAGGGGCCACTCCCCCGCGCCCTCGAGCTGGGCGGACTCGAACCAACTCGCGGGGATGGCCTCGAACGAGGATTTCAGGAGATAAATGAAGTATCCGTTGACGGCCGTGGGCAGGGCAAGGGCCCACACAGTGTTTAGCAGGCCCACCTGCCGGAGCAGGATGAAGTTCGGGATGGCCATGGCCTCCAGCGGGAAGGCGGACAGTGCAAGGAAATACGCCAGGGTCATCTGGAGCGGCGGGAACTTGAACCGCGCCAGGCACCAGGCAATCCCCGTGTTGAGCGCCAGGCACAGGAACAGCGCCAGACCGGTGTACCGCAGGGTGTTCCAGAGGGCCGGCGTCGCCGCGGTCATCATGGTCCACGCCCGGCGGTAGTTGTGGAACAGGCCCTCCAGGATGTGGGCGACCCGGTGGTCACGATAGAACGCGAGGTCAATGGCCGGCTGAGGCCACAGGACCGATGCAAAGTCGGGCACGGGGATCCCCCACGCGGCCGCCAGCGCCTGGGGCGAGCCGTACGTCTCGCGCAGATAGCCGCGCCACACGGACTCCGGGGTGCGCGCGCGCAGGGCCGTACCGGGAAGCGACCGGGCGAACTCCGACCAGTCATGAAACCCGCGCTCGGTCCCGTCCGCTGTGTCCAGGGTGGCCGGCGGAACCGCGGACACGGCCTCGGGAGCATACGCGGCCCGGGCGCCCTCGGCGGATCCGTACTTCCTTGCCAGGAACGCGCTCCAGCCCGTCCCCTGGGCGGTGGGATAGGCGATCTCGAGGACATAGGGATTGACGGAGGTGGTCAGGTACTCCTCCCACATCCGGCGGGACGCGGGTCGGACGGGGATGGACTCGGGCAGGACCACGTCGTGCCAGGTCTTCCAGCCGGTTCCGAACAGGGCGTTCAGCTTTTCGAGCGACCCCTCCACGCCGGGCTGGCCGAAGAGCCAGCCGGAATAGTCCAGGTCGGAGGAAAGCAGGCTGACCAGGTTGGGATCCACGCCCTTCGCCAGGTATTCCTTCCACGCCCGCGCCGCGGGGGTCCCCAGCATGTAGGCGTTCTCGGTCTCCAGGTTGAGGGTCGTCGGGACCTGGACGGACTGGATCGTGGTAAAGGCGGTCGCGAGTTCCTTGTTGACCCCGGCCACCGATCCGTAGCGGCGCACCAGCCAGGTGCGCCAATCGGCGGCAATCCGCCCCGAGCTGGCGATGGCGGCCTCATCCCCGCCGTCCGGGTTCCACATCCAGGAGAGATGGATCAATTCCTTGTGGTTCCACGGCACCCGGTCGCGCATACAGGCCGTCGCATCTTCGGCCTGCTGGCGCCAGTTGCCCGGGGGCAAGGCCACACGGCCGATGATGTCGGTCAGGCTCTTCTTCGGCTCCTTCTCGGGAGGCGCGTAGTGCTCCGGATACCAGTGATTCAGGGCCAGTTCGGGCAGGCCCTCGTACCGCTGGTGGAGGTAACGGACATAGAAGGCATCGGGACCCAGGTACCGCTTGAGCGACCGGGGCAGGCTGATGCCCGCCTGCGCATCGGTGATGTCACCCAGTGAGTTGAGGGCCAGGACGGCCAGCGGCGCCACCACGGCCAGCCCCAGCAGGAGCGCCAGCGGATAGGCGATGAGTTGCACGATTCTTTCCGGCGTGGAAGCGCGGCGATACGGCAGGAGGTACGGCACCCTACACCGCCACCGAGAGCTGGCCCTGCCGGATGGCCCGCATCTGGTAGATCGCCAGGATGAGGATGAGCGAGACCAGGAGCCAGACCTCGGCCATGGCCACGCCGAACTGGATGTCCACATAGGCCCGCTTGAAGATGTCCAGCCCGAGGACATGGGTGCGGCCGGCGGGGCCACCCGCGGTCAGGAGCAGGACATGCTCGGAGGTGCGCGCGGCCGCCAGCAGCCAGCCGACGAAGGAGATGCCGACGAGCGGCTTGAGGTGCGGCCAGAGGATCGTGGTCCAGCGGTCCACCAGCCCGGAGCCCACCATCTCGGCCTCCTCGAACAGGGATTCGGGAATGGTTGAGAGGCCGGCAAGGTAGACCAGCCCGTTGATCCCCAGCCCCGCCCACGCCTGGGCCAAACAGACCGCGAGCAGCGCGTTCCCGGACTTGCCCAGCCACTCCACCGGCAGGAATCCCAGCCAACCGGCCATGAGGTTGAGGGCCCCGGCGGGGGCGTAAAGCTGTTTCCAGAGCAGGGCGATCACGACGGCGTTGGCGGCGGCGGGAATGAAGAAAAGGAGCCGCGCGATGGCGGCCAGCCGGCGGAAGCCCGAGAGGACGATCGCCAGTACCAGGGGGGCGATGAACCCCAGGATGAATGACCAGCCCAGGTATCCGGCCGTGACGGCGACGGCCCGCTGGGCGCCGGGATCAAGCAGGACTTCCACATAATTCCCCAGCCCCACGAAGCTCCCGCCGCCGTGCAGGACATGGGCAAAGAGGCTCATCCCCAGCCCGTTGGCGAGCGGATAGGCGGCGAAGACCACCGAGAGCACCAGCCCCGGCGCGAAGAGGGCGAGGACCATGCCGATGGCCCGGCGGGACAGGCCCGCGGCCGGCTGGCCGCGGACCAGCCGGATCTCGGCCAGCAGGAGGCGCACCAGATAGCCCACGCTGGCGGCCAGGAGAAGCGCCAACAGGGCCAGGACCGCATACGCCCCGGCGCGCCAGCCGGCTGACCCCCGGCGGGCGGCGTTGCGCACCACCGTGTCGTACTTGCGCTGGGCGGCGGCCAGCGCGTCCGGCGCCGAGCCGCCCGCCGACACGAGTTCCTCGAGCGCGGGAACCAGGAACCACCCCAGCTTGCGGTGGTCAGCATAGGGTGGCTGGGGCCGGGCGAGCGGCATCACCTGCCGGAAGGTTGCCAGCCAGGCCGCGGGCATGGCGGTCTTCGCGGCCCGATCGGGGTGCCGGACCAGCGCACCCAGGTCCGGCAGGGCATCCACACTCGAGAGGTTGGCGAAGGCCGCCTCGTCATGGGCCGGGTTCAACGAAGAGACGGTCATCATGTAGTCCCAGACCAGCCGGCGGCGGGGCCCGGACCGTATCGAGCTGGGCAGGACCCAGGCGTCCACCCGGGTGGCCCAGACCAGGGGGGCCGCGGCGAACGCGCCGGGAATCGGGATCATGTAGGGGTTCTTGCTCCGGATCGGCGGATTTTCCGAAGATTCTTCGGGGTCCACCGGGGCGAACAGCCCGGCGGAATCCAGGATGGCCATGGCCACCTCGCCCTTGCTCATCGCGACATCCAGCGCGGGGGCGTCATCCGTGAACGTGATCCGGCCGCCGGCGGTCCGAATGGCCTCCCCCAGGATCCGCAGGCGGTCGGCGGCCTGCACGGCGCCGGGCGCCGCCAGGTCGTAGGCCCGGTGGCCGTCAGGGCCCTCGCGAGCGCCGGGGTCCTCCCCCGCCTGCCGGGCCAGCGCGGTCCACAGCCCCAGCAGGTGGTCCCTGGACAGGCCCAGCCCCGCGGTGTCCTTCGTGGTCAGCCGCACCGCGAGCGCGGCCAGCCCGGTCCACTCCGTGGGCAGGGCTCCGGCCCCCACGCCCGCCTTCGTCCAGGCCTCCCGGCTGATGACCAGCACCGGCACATGCACCGTGGCGCACGCCGTCCAGGTCTTGCCGTCAATCCGCAGGGCCTCGCGCAGGGCGGGCCACTCGCGGTCCGTTGGGGTGGAGGCCTCGGCCAGGTCGCCCACCGGCTGGATCAGTCCCTCGCGGATGTAGTCGCCGAACCGGTCCAGCGGAAGGGCCAGGACATCCGGCCCGGCTGCCGCCGCCACCCCCAGCGCCGTTGAGGCATCGGAAAAATCTTCGGGGAGGGCCATCAGGCTGAACTGGCGCACCGTGACACCGGGATGTTCCGTGCGGAACTGCTCGAGCAATTGCGTGAAGACCTGATCGTTGCCGACGGCACCGGACCGCGGTAACCACGAAGTCGTGAGCGTCTCCGCGGCCCGCCCGGGGCCGACCGCGCACGCCAGCAGGAAGGTGGGCGTGATGAGCCGGGACAGGAATCCGGCGGGGCGCTGGACCATTCGCCCTGAATTATAGGGGAATGGCCCGCGGACTGATCCCGGAAGGATGATCGGGGTCACCTCCCCCGCAGACCCCCCCGGGGCGCCTCCCCGACTGGGACTAGGAGTATGATCGGCCTATTGAGGTCAGCACTGGCGCCTGTGCAGCCGGTTGACCCGTGAATCCAACCAGGA
>JAHFSL010000285.1 GCA_023265785.1 Candidatus Coatesiibacteriota bacterium
GGCGCGTGGCTGACTCTGCTGACCGCGGCGGCGCTGGCGTGCCTGGCCGTCCCGGGCGCCGGGCCCATGATACGGAGGGCGTCGGCGTGAGGGGGTGCTGGAACGCCGGCCTTGGGCTCGTCGTCGTGCTGGCCGGGCATGCGGCCGCCGCGCAGGGTGACCTCTGCTTTCCGCTGGAGGGATGGGCCCTGGTGGGGCGCTGGCATGTGGGCTCGGCGGCCCGTTCGGGGTGCGAAGGCTGGGCCATGCGCCCGCGCGCCGACCGGGATTGGAGGAAGGTGCGGGTGGGCGCGAACCTGCCGGCGGCGCCCGCCTCCTGGTGGCTTCGCGCCACGGCAGATTGGGAATCCGCCCGGTGGCGCGACCCGGTGGTGGTGGTCGACTCCCTCCCTGCGGCGGCACGGGTCTACCTGAACGGCGCCGAGCTGGAGGGGGCCGGGCCCTGGCCCGCGGTGCTGCGGCGTGGTACCAACCTGGTCGCCATGTCCCTGCCCGCGGCGCCGGCGGGCGGCGTTCCCGTGCCGCGCCTGCGGATCCGCGCGATCCGCCGGTCGGACGGTGGGGAGGCCACGGTGGCCTCTCCGTCGGCGTGGCGCATCCGGGCGGACGAGGTGGCGCAGTCCCTGCCGGCGTCCTGGCTGCATGGCGCGGGCATGGGGGAATGGCGCGTTGCCCTGACCGGCCCGCTGGGCGGGGACGAACGGTGGCTGGCCGGGTCAGCGGCCATCCTCGTGGCCGCGGTGGACCTGCCGTCCTACTGGCGGTCGCACCCGGTGAGCCTCTGGCTTCACGGGATCCTGGGCCGGCCGGACGTGTGGGTGAACGGCCGCCTGATTGCGCCGGCCCTGGTCCCCCCCGCCCGCCTGGACCTTTCCGGGGTCCTCCGCCTCGACGGGCACGATACCCTCTGCCTGGCCTACGCGGAGCCCCCGCCGCCCGGTGATCCCGACGCGGGCTGGGGCGTGGCCGCCCTCCACTGGGCCGCCTCACCGTCCCCGCCCCGCCTGCCCGGGGGCGCCACCCTGGTGGTGGCCGAGTCGGCCTGGGCGGGAACGGTGGGCTTGCGTCACGCCCTGCGCTACGCCGGGGAGGTGCTGGCGGTGAGCGCGACGCCGTGGCCCCTCACGCTGGCCCGCCCGTGGATGCCGCCGGAGGTCCAGCCGGAAGCCGCCGGAGCGCTCGTGTCGGCCCTGTGCTCCACCGTCTTCCGCGGGACGGAATTTGCGGCGGCGCTGACCACGCTGGGAACGCGATGCGAGACGCTCTCGGCGCAGGGGCTCGCCCGGCTGTGGATCATCGCCCCGCCGACGGCGGGCCGGCGCCGGGATACGGTGGCCAACAGCCGGCTCCAGACCTTCAGCCGTGACCTGGCAGCGTTTGCAGACGCCCGGGGCGCCCGACTCATCCCGCTCTACGATGTCTTCCGGTCGGCACTCAAGCGGTCCCGCCGCTGGCCGGTCCGGACGGTCCTCTCCGACGATGCCGGCGTCCTGACGCCTGCCGGCGCCTTTGTGGCCGGGCTGGTGGTCCTTGATACCCTCTCCCTGCCTTGAGGTCCGCCCCGCGCCCTTGACCCGCCGCCTCCGGACCCGTTACCGTACTCGGCGCCGTGACACTTCCGCGCACCATCGCCCTGGCCGTGGCTACCGCCGGTGTGCTGGCGGGATGTGATCCGGCGCGTCCCGGACGGCGCGCCCCCCCCTTTGTCCTGCCCGACCTCAAGGGCCAGCCGGTGTCGCTGGCGTCGTGCGCGGGCCATCCGGTCGTGATCGCCTTCTGGGCCTCCTGGGCCGCGCCGTCCCGGATGGCCTGGCCGCGGTGGGTCCGGCTCCAGCGGACGTGGGGGTCGCGGGGCGTCCGGGTGCTGACGATTGCGGTGGAGGATGACCCCGCCGCCGTGACCCGGCTGGCGCGGGACCA
The DNA here is from genome assembly GCA_023265785.1 of Candidatus Coatesiibacteriota bacterium. Taxonomy (GTDB): domain Bacteria; phylum Oederibacteriota; class CAKKQC01; order CAKKQC01; family CAKKQC01; genus JAHFSL01. The sequence continues at coordinate 1,921 of JAHFSL010000285.1, forward strand.
CCCGAACGGGCTGGCCGTGCTCCTGGGGGACGCCGCGACCGTGGAGCGCTATTTTGGCCGCGGTGACGTGGCCCTGCCGACCGAGTTGGTCGTGGATGGGCGGGGGGTGATCGTTCGCCGCACCGTCGGGCTCGGGGCGGCGGGGGAGACCGACGCCGCCCTGGCGGCGGCGCTGGGGGAGGGGAACGGGAGGATGGCCTCATCAACATTGACCGGAGGAACAAACCCATGAATGGCATCACGAGTGTTCGGGCGAGGGAAATCCTGGATTCGCGCGGCAACCCGACGGTGGAGGCGGATGTCCTGCTCGCCGACGGCGCCTTCGGTCGGGCGGCGGTGCCCTCGGGCGCGTCCACGGGATCGCACGAGGCGGTGGAATTGCGCGATGGCGATGCGAAGCGTTACGGGGGCAAGGGCACCCGAAAGGCGGTGGCCAGCGTCAATGGCCCCATCGCCCGGGCGCTCAAGGGCCGCGACCCCTCTGACCAGGCGGCGGTCGACCGGGTCATGATCGACCTGGACGGCACACCCAACAAGGGGACGCTGGGTGCCAATGCGATCCTGGCCGTGTCGCTGGCGGTCGCCAAGGCGGCCGCGGCCTCGCGGAAGATCCCGCTGTACCGGCACCTGGGCGGCGAGGCGGCCTGCACCCTGCCGGTGCCCCTCATGAACGTGTTGAACGGGGGGGCGCATGCGGACACTTCCGTGGATATCCAGGAGTTCATGCTCGTCCCGGCGGGGGCGCCATCGTTCGCCGACGCCCTCCGGATGGGGGCCGAGGTGTTTCATGCGCTGAAGGCCGTCCTCAAGGGGCGCAAGCTCAATACCGCCGTGGGTGACGAGGGCGGGTTTGCCCCGTCGCTCCCGGCCAATGAGGAGGCGCTCAAGCTCCTGCTCGAGGCCATCGTGAAGGCGGGGTACCGGCCGGGTGAGGACATCTGGCTCGCGCTGGATGTCGCGGCGACGGAACTGTACAAGGACGGCCGGTATGTCCTCAAGGGTGAGGGTGTCACCAGGGATATCGGGGAGCTGGTCGGCTACTACGAGGGCCTGCGGGCGAAGTACCCGCTGGTCTCCATGGAGGACGGTTGTTCGGAGGATGACTGGGCGGGCTGGAAACAGCTGACCGACCGGCTGGGCAAGAAAATGCAGTTGGTCGGCGACGACCTGTTCGTGACCAATGTGGACCGGCTGAAGCGCGGTATCGCCGAAAAGACGGCCAACTCCATCCTGGTCAAGGTCAACCAGATCGGGTCGCTGACCGAGACGCTGGCGGCCGTGAAGATGGCCCAGGCGGCCGGCTATACCGCCGTGATGTCGCACCGGTCGGGGGAGACCGAGGACGCGACCATCGCCGACCTCGCGGTGGCCTGCAACTGCGGCCAGATCAAGACCGGCAGTGCCTCCCGGACTGACCGGGTGGCCAAGTACAACCAGCTCCTGCGCATCGAGGAGGAGCTGGGATCCCGGGCGGTGTATCGGGGCCGGGCGACCTTCGCCCGGTGGCTGGCCGGCTGAACCTTTTCGCTCTGACCCGCTATAACCCGCACCGCCCGCCAAATCCCGGCGGGCTGTGCGTTTTCTGCGCCCTCGTCCTGCCGGATTGCCCCGACCGGAGTGGCTTGGCTATCATGGGGAGCGGGCCGGGGGGGCTGGGAAGTGTGATATTCGGCACAATTGTGGGCTCACAATGGCGTGCGCGGGTGCGCACGGGCGCGATGATTGACCGCTATGACAGGGGGTGTGAGTGCGATCACTTGACGCTGGGGGACGCAACGCTAGGGTGAGGTGGTGCTGAGGGAGTCCCCCGGTGCGCCGACCCGGCGCCGGTGCCTGCTGACGGTTCTGTCGGTCCTGGCCGGGATGAGTGCGTCCTCCGGGTGGGGGGCCAGGCTGGGGCTGGACCCGCTCATGGGAGATGGGGCCAGCGGCCGGACGACCCTCATTTCCGGGACCCACTTCGAGGCCTCCACCGTGTATTCGGTACGAATCGGGGGCTTCGTGGTGTCCCCGGCCACGGTCACCTCCGACACCAATGGCGCGATCGCCCCGGTCCAGGTCAGCCTGCCCCCCCTGCCGCGGGGCTTCCTGGATGTCATGCTGGCCTCCGCCTTGTACACCCGGTCGTTCACCGGCGCCTACCGGGTCTGGCCCAACCTGTGCATGACCCCCACCAGCGGCGAGGGCCGACAGGGGGAGACCTGGTATTCGGGCGGGGTGATTCCTGCGTCCCTCGCGGGGGCGTGGGTGGGGATGGTGACCGTCCTGGAGGGGACCGGGTTCACGGCCGGGGCGGTGGTCGCGGCGAACACCATCACGATCGGGGGGGCGGCGACGAGCCATCCTGCCATTGTCGTCGGGGCGGACGGGCGGTTCGGCTCCACCACGGTTCTCATCACCAGCAACCTGCCCAACGGGACCAAGGACCTGGTCATCAACGAC
>JAHFSL010000286.1 GCA_023265785.1 Candidatus Coatesiibacteriota bacterium
TGGCCGCCACGGTCAAATTTCGTGATTCGCTGGTGGGTCGGAAGGCCACGGTCTGGCTGACGCCGATGACGGTCGGGGAACTGGGCGCATTCGGAAAGCCCGATCTCGACCGCCGCATGCTCCACGGTGGTCTGCCGGCGTTCTACCTTTCGGCCAAGGCTCCGCGTGGAGAGTTTCAGGATTGGATGGATGGATTTTGGGCCAAGGACCTGACCGAGCTTTTCCGGTTGGAGCGTCGCTGGTCCATGCAACGGTTCGTCGAGCTCCTGTTCGGGAACAGCGGCGGCATGTTTGAGGCGACTGCATATGCGGGGCCATGCGAAATCTCGCGCGGCACGGTGAACCACTACCTTCGCGCCCTGGAAGAAACTTTCGTGGTGCATGTCCTCCGGCCCCACACAACCCGACGCGCCGCGGAGATTGTCTCAGCGCCAAAAGTGTACGCGTTTGACACGGGCTTCCTCACTGCGTTCCGTGGATGGACGACCCTTCGACAGGATGACCGGGGCATCCTCTGGGAGCACCTGGTGCTCAATGAACTGTACGCCCACCTGCAGCGTCGTGAACTCAAATACTGGCGGGACAAGCCCGGCCGGGAGGTGGACTTCGTCTACACGCCTCCGGGCCGGCCGCCGACCGCCGTTGAAGCCAAGTGGTCGACCGGGGGATTTGATGCCCGCAACCTTCTTGCGTTCGCGGCGGCTTATCCGCGAGCGAGCCTGCGTGTCGTGGGCCAGGATGTCAGCCGTCCTTACGATCATCGGGAGGGTGACATCACCATTCGATTCACCAACCTCGCCGCACTCTGTGAGGATTTGGTGAAGCTGTGACGAGCCTTAGAAGCTGACCCGCAGGGCGAGGCCAGCTTCGGCCACGGGGGCGGGCAGGTGGAAGGCGGGGACCGGCAGGCCGTTGATGGCGGTGGGGCTTGTGTCCAGCCCAAAACGAAATTCCCCGCCTGGGGCGCCGTAGGAGCCCGCTGCATAGGCCTCGAATCGCATGTGGGTAACCACGGTCGCGGTCCAGTCCAGCCGGGCGATCGCGGTGTGGTCCGAGAGGTTGGCCAGGTTGGACAGCGTGATGGTGTGGTTGCCGTTCGTGCCCGGCACGGAGAAGAACACATACGCGGCGGCGTAGTCGCGGGCCACGTAGAACGGGGCGAAGTCGCCGTTGAACATCAGCCAGGGGTAGATCGCCTTGTCGGTGTACCCGGCCGGATTGTAGAAGTACTCGGCCCCGACGGTCATGACGTCCTTGTCGGTGAACTTGAACGCCCAGTTGAGCCCGCCGGACACCGAGCCCACGACTTTTTCCGGCGTGTAGGACTCAAGGGCGGACCCGACGGGCGGCTGGACGGCGGCCTTGCGCCAGAGCGGGCGGTCCGTCCGGTACTGGACGGTCCCCTCGCCGTAGACATCGAAGGGCCCCAGCGCGGAGGAGAGGTCCGCACCCGCACGGGGCCGGAACCCGCGCTGGACGAGCCCGTCCAGCCCCAGCTCCGCAGGGCCCAGGACCACCTCGGCACGGGCCGCGCCGCCGGTCCGGCCCACCGTGTCCGCGTGGTCCAGGCTCTCCAGCAATTGGATGCCGTAGAAATTCCAGCCATAGCGCTCCCAGGGAACATGCACCTTGAGCATGGTCTGGCCCACGCGGGCATCGAACTGGGCCAGCGCGTCCCGCCGGGCTCCGTGCAGGAGGTCATTGGGATTCCAGAACCGTGAGGCGCCCCACTTCACATGCTGGCGGCCGGCCGTGATGAACGCGCGATGCGCGACATCGAACTTGATCCAGGCCTGGTCCAACGCCGCCGTAGGGCCACCGTCCAGGGATGGCGCGAAGAAGGAGGTGGCGGATGGGGTGACGGTCGGATCAAATGCCAGCCGGCCCACGATCATGGCGCGCAGGCGGGGGTTGGGCCGGCCGTCGAGCCAGGCGTCGGCCAGCAGGGGTGCCGTGTTGGACCAACCCCGGGGCGTCTGGTGGGCGTGGGCGGTGACGGCTTCGCGCCAGTAGAGCTGGCCGCCGATCGCCAGCGGGTTTTCGGGGGCCACCTCGTGGACCGGGGGGGTGGCCGCCACCGGCTCGGCCGGGGCCGCAGCGGGTGCCCCAGTCGTGGTGGTCGAGGTCTCGGCAGCGGAAAACATCGCGGCTTCATCCGGCCGGTCGTCGGCCCGGACCCACGGCGCCAGCGCGAGCGCAACCGCCAGCGCGGCCGCGAGCCGGCTCACCGGCTCTTGCTCTCCAGCCAGGCCTTGGTGAAGAGGTTTTCCTCCAGCGGGTGCAGGTCGATCTGCAGGATCCGGATGACGGTAGAGTTGGCCTTGTCCACCTCGTCATAGAACCGCATGTCCTCGGGGTACCAGACCTCGGCGCCCTTGGATTCGCTGAAGACCTTCCGCCATTTGGGGTAGTAGTCCGTGCGCATCAGCCGGCCGGAGAGCGCGAAGTCCTGCCGCTTCAGGATATTGCCCGAGGCGGCGTCAATCCAGAGTTCGGTGACGGGAAACGCGACATCTACACCGGCCTTCGCGGTCAGTTTGAGGTGGCGGACCGCGAAGGCGCCCAGTTTCCCCTCGCCCAGGTCCGTCGGATCATACTCGCCGGCGAGGTTGGACTGGTCAAAGTCCTCCCGCCGCGAATCCGTGCCACCGATCTTCTCCCGTTCCGTCCGGCGTTCCCACTTGCCGACCTTGGGGTCGTACATCCACAGGTTCTTGTCGAGCCGCAGGTACCCCTTGCCCGTCTCGTTCTTGGGTTTGGTGAAGAGGAACATGAGCTTCTGGTCTTTGTCGCGCCGGAAGACCAGCATTTCGTAGACGGTATCGGTCTTGTCCCGCTCGTGGGATTCCATGTACACGATGGATTTCCAGTCGCCCGAGTTGTGCTGGCGGGTGTCGATGGTCTTGAGCATCACGACCATGTCCTCCTTGGAAGCCGGGCCGGCCAGGGCCATGGTGGCGGCTCCGACAAGGATCGCCGCTGTCGCGGCGAAATCCGTGATGCCTGGAGTTCTCATCTGTGATTAACCTGCATGTCCCATGGCCACAACGGGCTTGAGTCGCGCGGCCCGGAGGGAAGGATAGAGCGCCGCGAGGCCGGTGACCAGCGTGATGCCCAGGATGGCCTTCACCAGCCCCGCCGGATGTATCGCGAAGAACAAGTGGTCGGACATCAGGAACAGTTGGACTGCGTCCGGAACGGGGATCTTGAGGGCATTCACCGTCGTGCCCAGGAGGGCGGCGAGCACCGCACCCGCCACCGTGCCCGCCAACCCGAGCAGGATGGCCTCCAGCAGGAACAGCCGCAGGACCTGCCGCCGCTGCATCCCGATGGCGCGCAGGGTGCCGATCTCCCGGGTGCGCTCCCGGATCGCGATCCACATGGTGTTCATGATACCCACCACGACGATGATGAGCAGGATGGTGATCAGGATCGCCGTCAGCGCATCCAGCGCGGTCAGGACCCACATGAAGAAGGACAGCTCGTCCTTCCAGGTGGTGATGTCCAGCTTCTGGCCGGTCCACGCTTCCCGGTTGACCTTGTCGAATTTCATCCAGAAGACGACCGGGTCATACTCCATTATCTTCCAGCCGGCCTTCGCCAGCGATCCGCGCAGGCGCTCGGCCACGGGCCCCATGTCATCAATGCGCTTGAGGTGCAGCATGAGCACACTCGTGGCGTCGTCGTTGATCTGGTAGAGCTGGCGCAGGGAGGCCTCATGGATGAAGACATTCCACTGGCCCAGGAGGCCGACATTCTTGGCGATGACCGCCACCCGGACATCAATCACATTGTTGACGCCCCGGCTGGTCGGGGCGGACAGGGTGACCGTGTCGCCCACCTTGACCCCCAGCTTGTCCGCCTGCACCCGGAACAGGAGGAGCGTGCCGGGATGAGCCATGTCGTCCAGATTGCCCGTCTCCACCTGCACGACCTTACGGAATCCGGGCTCGCGGGTGATGTCAATGCCGCCGATGCCCGACATCGTGGTCGCGGTATCGGAAACCGCCTTGGCCCAGCCCCGGCCGCGGATGCTGACATAGTCCAGCTCGGGGACCTCCTTGCGGATGGCGTCCAGGACCTTCTGGTAGTGCGTTACCACGGGCGCCGACTGGCCGGAGGTGATCTTGAAGAACCCGCCCACATTCACATGGCCGGTTTCCAGCGTGGTCGCGGTCCGCACCATCGTCTCCTTGACGCCCGTGGAGAGTCCGTTCAACAGGGCGAAGAGGAGCGTCACCATGGCGAGCGCGCCCCCCAGGAACAGGTTGCGGCGGGTGTGCTGGAGCAGGTTGCGCCCCGCGATGGTGAGGTCGGTCCGGAACCCGCCGGCCATCCTATTCATCCCCTGC
>JAHFSL010000287.1 GCA_023265785.1 Candidatus Coatesiibacteriota bacterium
GACCCCGCTGGACTGGTGAAAGACCTTGACGGCCACGGTCTTGCCGGTCCGGGCCTGGACGGCCTTCCAGGCGGTGGCAAACGAGCCGCGCCCCAGCATTTCGGCGAGGGTGTACCCGGGGATGCGGGGGGCCGTCGCGGCGGCCCCGGCCGGACCCACGGTGGCCTGGTCGGACAACGCTCGTGCCGCCGCCAGCGCGTCGCCGGCCTGCACGATGGTCCCGCCCAGATCGGGGGGTAGCTGGCCTTGCGGCGGGGGAACTTCCTTCATGGGGCCCTTGGACTCCGAGTCATTCTCGCCGGTTGCCTCCCGGGACGCAACCTGAGACCTACAAGCTTGCCAGGAATCCCTTGAGGCCCGTCCCGGTGTCATCCAGCAGGACGGGCGGGACTTCCACGCCGGCCACGACGGCATCCCCCAGGCCCTTCAGGCGGGCCCGCTCCCGTTTGACCGCCAGCCACACGGTTTCGCCGGTGGGCAGGGTCACCGCCAGCCGTCGGACCGGCTCATCATGGTCGACCGTGCGCGTGGCCAAGGTTACGCCGTGCGCCGCATGGTGGGCCAGCCACTCGGCCGGATCCGCACCCGCCAGCGGGGTCCCTTCCCCGACGTCGGCGGCCGAGGCGTGGACGAAGATCTCGTAGACCTCGGCGGACCCGTGCGCCGCCTGCCAGCGGGCCGTGGCGCGGTCGTCCGCCAGGACGGCAAGCCGCTCGATGGCCAGGGACGGCGCCACGCGCTCCGTGAAGATGGCGATCGTGGAACCCCCGTGACCCGGATACCGCCACTCGACAACCGGCATGGGCGGGGCGGCCGGGGGGACCTCGAGTCCGAGGGCCGCCAGGGCAGCCTCATCCAGCGCGATCCCCGCGTTGGACAGCCGGCCCCACTTGACGTGGACCCGGTGGGGGGTCCGGGTGTACCGCGCCTTGACATACGCGCCGGCGGCGTCATCTCGGCCATTGAGGCGGGAAGCCCGGTTGGTCGCCTCATTCAGGAAATCCCCGGTCGTCACATCCCGGTAGATTTCCCCGGCGGACAGCCCGACGCCGATGGCCAGCCCCACTTTGGGGTGGGCCGCGCCCTGGACACTCAGGATGGCGCGGCGCAGGGCCTCCGGAACCGGGTGACAGTAAATCCGTCCGTCGCCCATCTCCTTGCGCCAGGTCGGCTCCAACCCCTCCTCGTTGGCGCGCTTCAGGACCCGCGAGTAGAGCTCCAGGGCGTTGGAGAGCGTCTCGCGGGTGGAGATTTCGGTGGAGCCCGCCACATCAATGAAATACACGGCGGCGACTTTGGCCGCGCCCCGGATCAGGGTCCGGAAGTCGTCCCCGTAGCAGACGCAGGCGTTCTGGGCCCACTTGTCATCGAGTTCAGCGGGTGAATACAGCGAGGCGCCGTCCAGCGGCGGGAGGGGGAGCGCGGCGAGGGCATGGGCATCCACACAGTCGCACCGGCATTTCAGCCATGCGGCTGCGGTGGCCGGTACCCGGGCCTTCCAGTCACCCCGTGGGAAGAACTTCCGGAATCCCGCCTCCCGCTTGAGAGCCCGGGCCAGCCGGCGCTCGTGCCGACAGGCCTGGGCGGTCAGCCGCCGCCACCCCAACTGGATTGTACCGGCCAGGCCCAGCGCGACGGCCACCGTCAGGCCCGCGCCGGCGCCCAGGCCCAGGTGCGTGGGCCAGGCGTCGTACGGAGGCACGCCCAGCATGGCCCCTGCGCCGACCACGACAATGAGGCCTGCCGCACGGAAGAACCGCCGCCGGGCGGCCGTCTCGGCGGCCCGGAACAGGTCCATGGCATGCCACGCATCGAGAATTTCCTGCACCCGCGCGTGGGCGGCCTCCAGGGCTCCGGGGAGGTCGAGCAGGTCCGTGAGGGGCGCATGAAAGTGGGCGTCCAGCGCACGGACCAGCTCCGCCGTCAGCCCCCAGGCGTTCGGCTTTTCGAGGACGAGCGCGGCGGCCTCGCCCGCCGCGGCGGGGGGGATCGTCCGGCGCAGGGCGAACGGCGCAAGGGGGTTCCGGAGGAGGCGCGCCACGATGGCCGCCCGGCGGGCGCCGGGCGCCAGCCGCGTCGTCCAGGTCATGAGCTCGAGGCGGAACGCCTCCACGGCGTCCCGCACCTTGCCCGGATCCACCAACCGCCGGTGCAGGGCATCGGAGACGAAGCGGATGGACTGGAGCAGGGTGGCCAGGACGAACGGGTGGTCCCCGGTGGCGCCCCGCTCCTCGGTCGCCGCGCGCCCGAGCAAGCCGAGCTTCGTGAACGGCCCGCCCTCGCCGCGGCCCGTCAGCAGGACGCGGAGGGCGCCGTAGCCGCTCCCGGTGAGGGCGTTCCCATTGACCGCATTTTCAAGTTCGACGGGCAGGACGAACCGCATCCGGGCCAGCCCGGGGGGAAGGGCGAAGCCCTCGTCGGGGCCCTCGGCCCCCTCCGCGGCGGTCTCCTCCGAGCCGTCCGGGGCGGTGGCGAGGGGTGGAAGTTTGGCGTGAGCCTGCCGGACTGCGTCCAGCACATCGCCCAGCGGCAGGCGGGTGGCCAGCGCGGCGAGGTCGGCCGCCTCGCCGTCAAACACCAGAAAGGCGAAGATGGGCCGGTCAAGGAGGTCATCCTGCCAGGCCAGGAGCCGGATGCGCTCCTGGACCCGGACCGTGCCGGCGATGGGCGCCATCAGGCCAGGGCGATCTCGCGGAACGTCCGGGTCTCCGCGGATTCCCTCGCGGCCAGGCACGTGAGGGCGCTCTCAATGCCCGCCGCGAGCGGGGTTCCCGAGGGGCTCTGGCCGCGCATGACGTCCACGAAATTCCGGCACAGCACCCGGTCACCGCCGAAATGGGCGTCGTCACCGGTCAGCGCGATCGTCTCGGTGCCGGCCTTGTGGTGCGGAAAGATCCTGATGGTGCTCGTGTACCAATCAAATTCCAGCGTGCCCCGGTATCCGTAGAGGCGGGCACCGCGCCGCGCCGCATCCCGGCGGGCGAAGAAATTCTGGCTGTAGGAGGCCTGGACGCCGGAGGCGTACTCGACCAGGCACTGGCCCGAATCCTCGTTGCGGATGTCCCTGGCGTAGAGGCAGAGGCGCCATTCGGCCCACTTGGGCCGCTCCTCCTCGGGAAGCATGGACCCGGGACTGAAGGGGCTCTCGGGACAGTCCGCCTTCTTCCGGCAGTCCTTGCACAGGAGGTCGAACGGCTCGGTGCCGCCCCAGACCCGCTGGGACTTCATGGCGGCCACCCACCGGGGACGGCTGTCGAGCAGGTACGCCATGTAGTCAAGGTCGTGGGTCGCCTTCTGGAGGAAGAGGCCCCCGGCCTCGCCGTAGTTGCGGTACCAGCCGCCGAAATATCCGTGGCCGTAGGGCACGTCGTTGAACGCGACCAGGTGTTCGACCGTGCCCAGCGTCCCCGCGGCGACGATCTCCCGCACCTTGGCCACCAGGGGGCTGGTGCGGAGCGGAAAGGAAACCACCACGCCGGCGCGCGAGCCGGCCCAGGCGTCGCGCAGCAGCCGGAGCTGGTCCGTGGAGGTGCCCACGGGCTTCTCGAGGAAGAGGGGCACGCCCATGCGCGCCACCTTGGCCCCCATGTCCGCGTGCAGGTGGCACCGGGTCCCGATCAGGACGCCATCCAGGCCCTTCTGCGCGGTGAGCGCATCGGCGTCGGGCAGGAAGGCCGCCTCCTTGAGGAGGTCGGGGTGCTGGCCCCGCAGGGCCTCGCCGCGCGGGTCGGCGACCGCCACGACCCGGGCGGTCGGATCGAGCACCTGAATGCCCCGGAGCACATCGGTGATCCGGCGGCCGCACCCGATCACGCCCAGATTCAGGTCAACGTCCCCCATGGCACCAATGGTACGCGAGCCGCGCGAGGATCTTGGTGACCGCGGTCAGGTCGTCAAGACTGACCCACTCGTCGGGGGCGTGCGCGCCGTCGCCGCGCGGCCCCAGCAGGATGCCCGGCGTGCGGAAGAACTCGTTGAAGATGTAGAGATCGCATGGATACGGCGCGGGTCGGGCGGGGACGGTGCGTCCCGTCACGGTCCCCGCGCATTCGCGCGCGAGCAACACGAGCGGATGATCCGCAGGGATCGCTGATCCGGGCATGAACCGGTACGGGTGCTCCGCCCGGATGGTGCGCCGGGAAAACCATCGATCCGCGACCCGCCGGGCTTCGAGGAACCCGAGAAAGTCGCGCTCCACGGCCTCCCGGGTCTCACCTGGCATCAATTGGAGGTAGACCTCCAGCGTCGCCGTCGCCGGGGCGGCAATGACGTGCGGCTGGCGCGGATTGCCGGTGAGCAGGTCGGTCAGCAGGACGGGAACCGGGTCAGGATGGCCCGCGTAGGCCG
>JAHFSL010000023.1 GCA_023265785.1 Candidatus Coatesiibacteriota bacterium
CCCACGGCCCCGATCTTCGGCGCGGTTTCCAAGCTCTCCGCCCTCGGATTCAAGAACCTCGATCTCGATGCACCCGGCGGGCAGGATTGGGACCCGCGTGAGACCCGGATCGGGACGCCGGACCTCAAGCTCGGACTGGGCTGGGGTCGCCGGTTCGGCGATGCGCTCTCCGTCGGCATGTGCACCCGGCTGGCCACGCTGGATGAATCGGACACCGAGGCCGAAACGGGCGGAGCGGTGGGGTTGCTTGCCAACCCCGGCTCCCTGCTGGGTGTCGCCGTGACCTCGGCCACGGTCACCTCCTTCGAGACCCACCAGCGCAGTTCCACCTTCGCGCTGGGCCCCTCACTCTCCTGGAAGGGCGAGTCGTTCACGGTGGACGCCTACGCCGCCTGGATCGTGCTGGGCGTGGACAACTCCTGGAAGGCGTCCCTTCTCAAGGACGCCACCTTTGATTCAGCCGACCTCTCACGCTCGCTGGAGTTCGACGGGAGCGGATCGTATCAGGCCAGGCTCAAGGTCATGGTGCCGCTCACCGACCAGAGCACGCTGGCCGTCAGCGGCCAGTGGACCTCGCTGGACCTTTCCACGAAGCACAGCGTCAGGGAATCCTATACCGGCCCGGGCCTGACCGCCGCGCAGAAGGCCGGCGTGGACCATGTGGACGGGATCGAGACCCTGACGGCGGCGCCCTGGACCTCGATGGCCGGCGTGTTCACCCGGGCCCACGAGTATCTGCTGGTCGTGGGGGTCGGGATGAATGGCGCCGCTCTGGAGTCCCTCGATGTGGCCAGGGTCCCCCGGGCCGGCGGCACCGGGTTGAACGACCTCGTGGAGTCTGCCCGCACCGACACGATGGTGGACAGCTTCGATATCCCCTTCCTGATGGGCGCCGAGTACTCGATGTTTTCCTGGCTTCGCCTGCGGGCCGTGGCCCAGCGCAATCTCGTGGGATCGGTCCGCGTGACCAGCCGGTCGCACGAGGACACGAATGGCGACGGCACCGAAGACACCTCCTCGTCCTCGGTGACGGAAACCCACGGCATCCGTGACTGGCTCTTCCGGCTGGGGTTCGGGCTGGTAACGGACCGGATCGGCTGGGATGTCCTGGTCAACCTCCAGCCGTCGGACCCGGACTATGCCAGCCCGTTCTTCACCGCGCCGGCCAAGGCCACCTGGAAGAACCCCTCCATCACGACGGCCGTCGTGTACAAGTGGTGAGCCGCTGACCGGACTGCTGGCGGCGGGCCTGCTGGCCAGCGCCGCCCTCGGCGCAGCTCCCACCGCCGATCCCGTACGCCTGAATGGCCGGGAGACCATCGTGTTTTACGGCGACAGCATCACCGAGCAGAACCACTACACCGGGCTGGTGGAAACCTATCTCTTGACCCGGGTTCCGGATCGGGAGCTGGCGTTCTTTAATTATGGCTGGAGCGGCGACACGGCCCGGGGCGGCGCGGCGCGGTGGGCCCGCGACGCCGCCGTCGTCAAGCCCACGCTCGTCTTCATTGACTTCGGGATGAACGACGGCGCCTACGGCGGGTTTGCTGACTGGATCCTGGATGCCTGGCTCCCGCCGCTCAAGGACCTCCTCGGACAGGTCCGGGCGGGCGGTGGCCGAACCGTGCTGGTCTCGCCCTCGGTCACCGATCCCCATGACCCCAAGACCGAGTGGCTCAAGGGCTACGACGATACCCTGGCCAGCATGACGACGGCCGAGCAGGAATTCGGGCGCGCCGAAGGCGTCCCGGTCCTCGATCTCAACACCCCGATGCGCACGGCGATGGCGCAGGCGCGCAAGACCCACCTCGCGACCTTCGTGCCGGACGGCATCCATCCCAACCTGGCAGGGGCGCTCCTGATGGCGGGGGGCATCCTGCGCGGTCTCGACCTGCCCCGCGGCCTCGGGGACCTGGTGATTCATGCCACCTCCGCGGCGGCCCCGGCCGGCGTCCGCGTGGACCGGTTCATCCGCGGCCCAACCGGCATCAGCCTGGACCTGGCCCTTCCCTACCTGCCGTTCTGGGTTCCGCGGGAGGCCCGTCCCGCGCTGGCCGTCAGCCCGTTCACCGCCGACCTGAACCGATTCCGGCTGGTTGTGGATCGCGGCGCGGCCGGCGCGTCGGCCGCCTGGTGGCTTGTGGTGGATGGCCGGACGCTCGGGCGGTTCACCCCCGGAGCGCTGGCCGGCGGCGTGGACCTCACCGACCTGGACGCGGCGCCGTGGGCCCGGGCCGGCCGGGCGCTCTGGGACACCGCGATCCGCCGCAACACGCTCCGCTTTCAGGCGTGGCGCGAAGACCGGCTGGGCGGGCAGGACTGGGGCGGCGCGGTGGGCCCGAGGTCACCGGCCGTGCTGGCCACGGCCATGGCCCTCGAGGCGGCCGCCGAAGCGCTGGCCGGCCGGATGCGGGCGCTGGCCCGACCGCCGGCCGGCTATCACCTCGAACTGCTGGCCGCATCCCCCGGGTCCCGCGCGGTCGGCTACCCCCGGGTTCTCGAGGGCTTTGAGGACCCCGCGCTTCCCGGAATGGGCGCCTGGGATGAATCCGTCGCCCTGACCCCGGTCACCGACCGGCCCACCGAGGGCGCCCGGGCCCTGCAGGTTTCCTTCAACGCCGACCGCGAGGCCGGTCCATCGGTCAGCGTGGACCTGCCGGCGGCGCTGGACCTCTCCGAAACGCCCGCGCTGGCACTCGATGTCCGGTTCACCGGCACCGGGCCGGCCGCCGCCGCGGTCTGCACCCTGTCCCTGGGGCCGGAAAAGAAGTCGAAAAAAGACAAGCCGAAGTCCATCGATCTCAAGGCCGGCCGCGAGGTGGCGGCGGGTTCGGCGACCACCCTGCGTTTTGACCTCGGCGGGGTCCCCCCGGCCGCGCGGCGGGCGATCGCCTCCTTCTCGCTTTCCTGGACGGCATCGGCCACGGCCGGCCCCGCCACCGTGACCTTCGACAACCTGCGCGCCGTCGAGTAGTCCGGCGGCGGGCTAGGGCCGCCCGGCAAGAAGATTGCCAACGGTCACGCACTGGAGGCCCCGGCCTTTAAGTCCCGCCAGGATCACGGGCAGGGCCTCGGCCGTGTGCCACCCACGGCCGTTCACGTGGAAGACGATGATGGACCCGTTCCGCGCCTCCCGGACGGCGGTCCGGGCCAGCCGGCCCGCCGCAATCACCGGGTCGGGATCACCCGAGGCCAGGTCGTACTCGATGGTGGAAAACCCGGCCCCGGCCGCGATCCGGGCATCCCGGCGCGAAGCGATTCCGTAGGGCGGCCGGTACAGCGCGGGACGGTGGCCGGTGAAGCGTTCCAGCTCGGCGGCGCACCGGTCCAATTCAGTACACAGGTCGGCGTCGGACAGCGCCGCGGGATGCCGGTGGGTCCAGCCGTGCACCCCCAGTTCGAATCGCGGGTTGGCAGCCAGCCGCCGGACCGCCTCCGGGTTGGCCTCCATCCACCTCCCGCCCAGGAAGAACGTCGCCGGCACCCCGGCCCGCGCCAGCGCCGCCACCACGGCCGTATCAAACCGGTTGTCACGGGGCGACGAGCAGGCATCAAAGGTGAGCGCGACGCGGGGAAGGTCACGGGAACCATGCGCGGCGCGGACAGGAACCGGAACGGGCGGGCGCGGGCCGCAGGCGGCAAGCAGGACCAGGAACAGCACGGGCGCACGATGCGCCCGGGGGTCAGCCGACGCCGATACCGTGAATCGTCTTGCGGCGGTGCTCGCTCTCATCCAGGATCCGCTTGCGGATGCGGACGTTGGCGGGCGTCACCTCCACCAGCTCGTCATCCCCGATGTACTCCAGCGAGGCCTCCAGGGTCATGTCCCGGGGCGTATTGAAGTGCTCGGCACCCCCGTCACCCTTGGACCGCATGTTGGTGAGGTGCTTCTCCTTGCAGACATTCACGGCAATGTCCTCGCCGCGCGCGTTCTGCCCGACCACCTGCCCCCTGTACACGCGAATGGCGGGCCCCAGGAAGAGCGTGCCCCGGTCCTGCACCTTGAGGAGGCCGTACAGCGCCGTCTCGCCGTCCTCGAAGGCCACCAGCGAGCCCTGGTCCCGGTCACGCCAGGACCCCGGGTCGGGGCGGTACTCGAGGAAGGACGTGTTGATGATCCCCTCGCCCTTCGTGTCCATGACGAACTCACTGCGATACCCGAACAGCCCGCGTGTCGGGATGACGAATTCCAGGTGGACCACGCTCCGCTCGATTTTCATGTGCACCATCTCGGCCTTGCGGGAGCCCATCTTCTGGATGATGGACCCCTGGGCGCGCTCCGGCGCCTCGATTTCAACGCGCTCGAAGGGGGTCAGGGTCTTCCCCTTCTCCACCCGGTTGATCACCTGCGGCCGGGACACCTGGAACTCGAACCCCTCCCGGCGCATCCGCTCAATCAGGATGGCCAGGTGCAATTCGCCGCGGCCGGAGACCTCCCAGGTCGCGTCGGCGTTGTCATCGACGCGGAGGGCCATATCGGTCTCGAGTTCCTTCATGAGCCGCGCGCGGATCTGCCGCGAGGTGGTGTACTCCCCCTCCTTGCCGGCAAACGGTGAGTCGTTCACCATGAAGGTCATCTTGACCGTGGGCCGCTCGATCTCCAGCAGGGGCAGGGCGACCGGGGCCTCGACGGCGGCGATCGTCTCGCCGATGTTGATGTCCGCGATCCCGGCCACCGCCGCCAGGTCGCCCGCCTGCACTTCCTCGGCATCCACCCGGTCCAGTCCGCTGAAGGTCATGACCGCCATCAACTTGCAGGTCCGCACCCCGCCGTCCCGATTGATATGCGCCACCTGGGCGGAGGCGCGGAGGGTCCCGTTGAACACCCGGCCGACGGCAATCCGGCCCTTGAATGAGTCACCGGTGATGGTGCTGACCAGCATCTGGAGCGGCGCCGCGGGGTCGCCGGCCGGGGGATGGATGTGCTGGAGGATGGCATCAAAGACCGGCGCAATGTCCGTCATGGTCGCCAGGTCCGGCTCGGGCCCCGCCACCCCCATTCGGCCCGCGGCATACACCACCGGGAAGTCAGCCTGCTCATCGGTGGCCCCCAATTCAACAAAGAGGTCAAAGGTGCGGTTCAGCGTCACATCGCATCGGGCATCCGGCCGGTCAATCTTGTTGATGACAACGATGACCCGGAGCTTGCGCTCCAGCGCCCGGCGCAGGACGAACCGGGTCTGCGGCATCGGGCCTTCCTTGGCGTCCACCAGCAGGAGGGCTCCATCGGCCATCGTCAGCACCCGCTCCACCTCGCCGCCGAAATCCGCGTGGCCGGGGGTGTCAATAATGTTGATCTTGGTCCCCTTCCACTCCACCGCGAGGTTCTTCGAGAAGATGGTGATGCCCCGCTCCCGCTCCAGCTCGTTGGAGTCCATGATGCAGTCGGCGCCCGACTGGTCCTTGGTGAGATGCGTCTTGGACTGGCGCAGGAGGGCATCCACGAGCGTGGTTTTCCCGTGGTCAACATGCGCGATGATGGCGACATTCCGGACCGGGTTCATGGCAGGGTGCTGGGGCGCCGCCTGGTTACTTGGAGGCGACGGGGAACGGGACGCGGTACGGCGCGGTCACGGCCATGACGTGATCATTATAGCGGGGAAACGGAGTCAGCGCAGGAGGGTGGCGTCGGGCTTCAGCAGGGACACCGCCAGCACCTCGGCCGTCTCGGCCTTGACGAGTTTCAGCAGGAGGTCGGGCCGGTCTTCGCCCGGCGTCAGCCGGGACAGGACCAGGAGCTTCGCTCCCACGAGTTTCCCGACCTTCGCCGCGCCGGCCTCGTCCACCGCCCCCGTCAGCCCGAGCGCCTGCTCACCCAGAACCTGCCGAAGATCTTTCGACCGCTCGACCAGCGCGAACGCCGGGTGCCGCGCCACCGCGAGCAGGAGCTGGGACTCCACCCGCTCCGCCGCCGCCGTCCAGTCCTTCGGCGCGTCCACCGGCAGGACCGCCACGGGAGTCTTCGGGGCGACGGGGGCCATGGAGAAGTCCAGCAGGCGGCGGACTCCCTCATCGAACAGCTTGCCCAGCACGGCGTCCCGGTTCTCTCCCGCCCGCGGGGGTCCCGCCTCCATCCAGTCGTCCTCCGCCAGCGTCCTGCCGGTCAGCGCCGCCAATTCCGCGCGGACAAACCGGACGATGATGGCGTCCAGGTTGCGGGTCTGGAAATTGTCCCCGGTGTGATGGCTCACGCTCGTGGCGGTGCCTCCCTCGCTCTCCCCGGTCTCGCCATAGGTCAGGAACACGAACTGGCCCATCGTGTACTCGGCCACCTGCCGCAGCACCGTCTCGCCCTGCGAGGTCAGCCCGCTGGCGCCGATGCCCACGATCTTGATGCCGCGCGCCGCGGCCTCGCGCGCCGCGCCCAGGTAGGTGAGCGGCTCATCGGGGTAGACATGCGGTGGGGCGTCAGTCAGGATGAACATGACCTTGACGGCGCCATCGCGCCAGGCCAAGTCCGTCAGGACGACCCGGAAACCCTCCTGCAGGTCCTCGGGATAGTCGCCGCCGCCGTCGGCCGTGACCGGCGCAAGCGCGGTTGCAAAGGCTTTGACGTCCGCCGTGAAGGGCACCGTCCGCGTGCGATAGGCGTCGTGCCGGTCCCGATACAGGACCATCCCCAGTTTCAGGTCGGGCTTCTCTGGCAGGCCCGCGAGCGCGGCGTGCACCGACAGCAGGGTGTCCTTCAGCCGCTGGATCTCGTCGCCCATGCTCCCGGTGGTGTCCAGGAGGAAGCAGACATCCACCGGCACCCGGGCCGCGGGCTTTGCCTCCGCGCCGAAGTTGACGGTGAGCGTCCGCTTTCCCTGCGGGTTCACGGCCGCCTTCACGGTCTCGCCCGCAAAGGTGGCCTCCAGCGTGACGCCCGCCCCGCCAAACGCCGGGTCCTCGGTCGGGAACCAGAGCGCCCGGCCATCGGCGGTCGCCGTCCGCCGCGCGAGCACCGTCCCGCGGCCGTCCTTGAACGCGAGCGAAGCGAAGGACGCCGGCCGGCCCTGCCCCGCGGTCGCTTCGATCACCATCCGACCCGAGACATCGAGCGGGAGAAGGATCTCCGGCTTGAATTTCTCGAGGTAGTCAAGGTACGCCCCGAACTCCCGATTATCGTCCGCGAACCCGGCCTTGACGCCCGGCGATCCCCCCGCGCGGCCTGCCATCCCGCCCCCCGTGGGTGCCACGCCGGGCGAGACGCTGGCCTCCGCGGCGCCTTCCGCCTTGAGTGTCTTGCCGAATCCCGCATCGTGGAAAGGATCGGCCCGCTTCGTGCGAACTGCCGTTCCCCCGGTCGTGTCGCCCGAGCCAGACGGATCCGGGGCCATAGGGGCCATCAGCCCCGCAAATTCTGGCGTCCGTTCAGTGGGCCCGCCAGGAGCCTCCTCACGCGGCGCCTTCGCGCGATCCGGCGTAGCCACCGGGGTGGACCGGTCCACCGGAGCGGGCGGGCCCCCGGTGCCACTTCCCGCCCCGCCGCCCGCCTCCGGGTGCACCGGCGGCACCCCACACGCGGACGCCAGGGCCATCAACGCCACAGGCAGGAAGAGACGGGTCGGGGTCATGGAAGCCGGGTCCATCATACTTGCCCCTGACGAAGCCCACCCCGGAAAGTTCCATCCCACCGGGTGCGCCTGCGGGGGTTGGCCCTAGGTCCTCCCAGGGAGGAGCCTGGCCAGCGCCTTCAGAACCGCCTCGCGGTCTCGGGGCGAGAGAGAGCCGCACGTCCGGATCACCAGCCGATGATCGAGCGTGAACAGCTTCATGCGAACAAGGGACGGCTTGTTCAGGCCGGCGCGTCCAAGGTCGGCGATCGCGACATCCAGTGGCCAGCGGGCATGCCGCGCACTGGTGATCATCGCCATCACGCTGTGCCCGGCCGGGGCGTTGAAGTCCCGATTCGACGAGAGCACCAGGGCCGGGCGCCGCCGTGTCTGCGCGGTCTCCGTGAAGGGGAAGGGGACAACTACGACGTCGAACGCCTTACAGATCGCGATAGGCCTCGTCGTCCGCCTTTGAGCCCCACTCCGTCAGCGTGGGTTCCAGCGCATGCAGGTAGGCGAGATCCACCGCCCCCGCTTTACGGAGATGAATTTCCCTCCGGTGAACGGCGAAGGCGACCCGATCGCCCTGCTTCAATCCGAGCATGCGCCGGACGGCCCGGGGAATCGTGGCCTGGTACTTGGAGGTCAATCGTGAGACGGCAACGGGACGTTGCATGACGTTGGTAATACAGTAATACGCCTGACGGAGCGGGTCAAGTCCGAGTCAGACTGGAGTTCAAATGGGCATTTACCACCCGATCGCATAGGCCATGCCGGCGCGGGGGGAGGCCGCGGCCTCCAGCACTCCCGAAGCGTTGATCCGCACGGCCAGCACGCGGCCGTGTGACCAGTCCCCGTCGGCGCGCACCTCGTGGCCCTTGGCCACCAGCGCATCCCGGGTCTCCTGGGAAATTCGCCCCTCCGCCGCCATCCGGTTCAGGCCGGCGGCGCGGGGAAAGAAGGAGGACGGGAAGTGGTCGGTGTGCACGGTGGGCGCGTCAATGGCGCCCTGGAGATCCATGCCGAACTCCACGATGTTCAGGAAAAATTGGAGCGTCCACTGGTCCTGCTGGTCGCCGCCGGGCGTTCCGAACGCCATCCACGGCTTGCCGTCGCGCGAGGCCAGGGAAGGCGTGAGGGTCGTGCGGGGACGCTTGCCCGGCGCCAGCGCATTGGCCCGGTGGTGGTTCAACGAGAACATCTGGCCCCGGGTGCCCAGCGGGAACCCCACCCCGGGAATGACCGGGGAGGACTGGATCCACCCGCCCGACGGCGTCGCGGCCACCATGTTCCCCCACCGGTCAATCGCATCGCAGTGGGTCGTGTCATGGGCGTGCAGGCGGGCGTACTCGTTGTCGGCTTGGGTGTTGAGCCAATCCTGCACCGCCGGGAGCCCGGAACCCGCATCACCGGGCCGGAACTCCAGCGAGGCGGCATCCGTCACCAGCGCCCGGCGGGCCTCGTTGTACTCTTTCGACAGGAGGACCTCCAGCGGCACCTTGTCGAAGGCGGGATCACCGTAGTACGCCTCGCGGTCGGCGAAGGCCAACTTCGCGCATTCGATCACGGTATGGAGATAGTCCGGTGAATTGTGGCCCAACGCGACCAGGTCAAAACCTTCGAGCAGGGCCAGTTGCTGGAGGAACACCGGCCCCTGACTCCAGGCCGGACACTTGTGGACCTCGACACCCCGGTACCGGATCGTGACGGGATCCTCGACCTTCGCCTTCCAGTTCGCCAGGTCACTGCGGGTCAGGAACGGCCGGTTGATCCGGTCCGTCCCGTCCTTGACCGAAGCCGACGCGAGGAAGTCGCCGATGCGCGCGGCCGTTTCGCCGCGATAGAACTCATCGCGCGCCGCCTCCAGCCCCGCCACCCGGGATTTCGTCGCCGCGCGCTTCTCCGCCTCGATCATCCGGCGGAGGGTCTCCGCCCAGGCGGCGTTTTCCACCAGGTCCCCGACGGCCGGCGCCGCCCCGCCCTTCATCCAGATCGCTCCACTGGCGGGATACAACCCGGTCATCCGGGCCCCGTCCGCCGCCAGGTGCTCCTGCAGGGACCCGTACATGGGAAACCCCTCCTCGGCCAGCTCGATCGCGGGCTGGAGCACCTGCGCGAACGAGAAGGTCCCGAACCGGGCCAGCGCCTCGGCCCAGGTGCCGACCACCGCCGGCACGGTCGCGGGCAGGAAGCCGTCCCCGGGGATGACATCGAGCTGGGCGCGCCGGAACCATTCCAGCGACATGCCCGCCGGCGCCGTGCCCTGGCCCGAGATCGAGAAGGCACGCTTTTCCTTCGCGGACCAGATGAGCAGGGGAACCTCGCCGCCCAGCCCGCAGTTGTGCGGCTCCAGGAGGGTGAGGCAGAAGGTCATCGCCGCCGCCGCGTCCACCGCGTTCCCGCCCTGCTCCAGGATCCGGAATCCAGCGGCCGCGGCAAGGTAATGCCCCGCGGTCGCAACGCCCCGCGTGCCCTGGATCACCGGCCTGGTCGTGAACTCGCCCACAGAACAAACATTGTACCTAAGAACGACTATGATCGAACTGTTGTGGGCGACGTGAGCCGCAGGGACCTCAAGGCGTGGTGCTCGATCCCGGTCGGGCGGCTGGCCGGGCACCCGGACGCGAAGATCCCGCTCTCCATCGTGGACACGCCCGCCGCTCTGGCGGAGGCCATGGCCCGCGAACTGGTGGACACCATCAAGGCCAACCATGCGGCGGGCAAGCCGACCCGGGCCATTATTCCCTGTGGCCCGTCCGGCTGGTACCCGGTGTGGACCCGGCTCGTCAATGCCGAACGGGTGGACCTGCGCTCGCTCCATGTCTTCCATATGGATGAGTGCCTGGACTGGCAGGGCCGCGCCCTCCCTGACGGCCACCCGTACAACTTCCGGTCGTTCATGGAGAAGAATTTCTACGGCGGCATTCCCGCCGATCTCAATGTCCCCGCGGCCCAGCGGCACTGGCTGAACCCGGCCACGCTGGAGACGGTCGTCGCCCGGCTGGCCGAGGCGCCCGTGGACCTGACCCTGGGCGGCTGGGGGCAGGACGGCCACTTCGCCTACAACCAGGCGCGGCGCCACCCGTACAGCGAGGTCACGCTGGAGGACGTGGCGGGCTCAACCGCCCGGGTCCAGGAGAACAACTGGGACACGATGCTGGCGCTGGCCCAGCGGACCTTTGGCGGCGCCTGGCAGTTCGTGCCCCCCATGTCGGTCACGCTGGGCGTCCGGGAGTGCTTCGCCGCGCGCAAGGTCCGGCTGTACAGCGACACGGGGGCCTGGAAGCAGACCGCCCTGCGGGTCGCCCTGTTCGGCCCGGTCACCCGGGACTACCCCATGACCCTGCTCCAGCGGCACCCCGATGCGCGGCTCACCGCCACGGCCGAAACCGCCCGCCACCCCATTGCCGAGCATCCGGAATGGGCACTGGATTGAACGGCGAGCGCCCATGGCCTCACGGCTCAAGGCCCCCACCGGCAAGGCCGCGCCGTACGAGATCCTGATCGGCACCGGCGGCATCGGCCACGGCTATCTCTTCGACCTGGAGGGCGATGACACCCTGGGCCGGGAGGAGAGCCGGGCCGCCCGCCTGCGCGAGGCCCGCGATTACTGCAAACTGCACATCATCGCCCACTACCCCGCGGTCCTCCTTCCGCCCCCGTTCCGGGTGGTGCCCGTGGGGGCGGTCGGCAACGACGAGCCCGGGGCACGCCTCCTGCGCGAGATGAACGGGGCGGGGATGGACACCACCCTCGTCCGGACGATCGAGCGGACGCCTACGACGCTCTCGGTCTGTTTCCAGTATCCGGACGGGACGGGGGGCAACCTGACCGCGGCCGATGCCGCCAGCGCCCGGGTGACCCCCGCCGATATTGAGCGGGCCCGCCCGCTGTTCGAACGCCACCGGGGCCGGGGCATTGCGCTGGCCGCGCCCGAGGTGCCGCTGGACGCGCGGGCCGCCCTGCTGGAGATGGCGACCGAGTACGGGTTCTTCCGCGCCACCTCGTTCACCCCGGGCGAGATCCGGGAGGCGATCGCCACCGGGCTCTTTCACCACCTCGACCTGGTCTCGATCAACATGGAGGAGGCCCGCGCCCTGCTGGGCGCCGCTCCCGGCGCGCCGCTCCGGGGCGTCCTCCCGGCCGCCATGCAGGTACTCCGCCGCAACCAGCCGGCCTGCCAGATCATCGTCACCAACGGGGAACGCGGCGCGTACGGGCTGGAGCCCGCGGCGGATGCGATGAAGACCCATTTCGTCCACGCGCGCCCGGCCGCGGTGCTGGGCACGGCGGGCGCGGGCGATGCCTTCCTGGCCGGCCTGCTGACCGGGCTGGCGGCGGGCCTGGGCTTTGCGGACCGGCTCGAATTCGCCAACCTGCTGGCCTCGGCCAAGGTGGAGTCCGAGCACACCATCCACCCGGGGCTGGATGCGGACGCCCTCCGCCGCCACGCCGAAGTGACGGGACCCCTCCCGCAGGCGGTTTCCCGCCTGCTCTGACCCGACGGGGGGAACCGGGGTGTAAGATTCGAGCATGTCGTTTGCATTTCGGGATAAGGCGCTGGTCGGCCGGGACGGCAGGACCCGGCTGGTCCTGTCGGGCGAGGTCCAGTACTTCCGGACCCCCCGGGCCGTCTGGGCCACGGCCTTGAAGCGCCTCAAGGACGCTCACTGCGACACGCTCTCCACCTATGTCCCGTGGGGCTGGCACGAGATCCGGAACGGCCAATTCGACTTCACCGGCCGCACCCACCCCTCCCGCAATCTCAAGGGCTTCCTGGACCTGGCCGCCGGGATGGGGTTCAACCTGATCCTCAAACCCGGGCCGTACGTGTTCGCCGAGATGAAAAACGGCGGCGTCCCGCAGTGGTTTTCGGATGCCCACCCCGAGGCGCTCTCCCGGGGGCCCGACGGCCGCCGCCTGGCCGAACGGCTCAAGTTCCAGCACATCACCTACTGCCACCCGGCCTACATGGCGGCGGCCACGCGCTGGCTGGACGAAGCCTGGGGCGCCATTGCCCCGTACCGCGACCGGACCCTGCTCTGGCAGGTGGACAACGAAATCAACTACAGCCATACCTTCTTCTGGTTCGGCCCGCATGCGACCGACTACCACCCGTTCCTGGTCCGGCGGGGGCTCTACCAGGACTGGCTGCGCCGTGAGTTCGCGGGCAACCTCGCCGCGCTCAACGCCCGGTACCGGTCCCGGTTCCTGTCGTTCGACACTGTCACCCCGCCCGTGGCCTCCTCGGCGAAACCCGGCGAGATCTGCCGGTCGTTCGACTGGGTGGCATTTAAGGAATGGTTGGCCATCGAGCAGGTGCGGCGGTGCTGTGACCACCTGTACGCGCGTGGCGTCCCCGGGCCGTTCTGCATCAATGCCCCGTTCACCGGCTGGGGCACCGCCTGGAACCGGACCCGGCGGGAGATGGCCGCGGCCCCATTCAAGACCGTCATCGCCCATGTGGACTATCCCGGCATCGTCTACGACCAGAACGCGGGTGAAACGCTGGGGTTGATCCATTACGCCCGCGCCTGCGACAACGTGCTGGAAACCAACCTGGAAACGCAGGCCTGCACCGTCTCGCGGATCTGGGGAAAGTTCGGGACCTCCTACGACCTGACCTGGAAATCGCTCGTGGGCTCGGGCATGAACGCCGTCAACTACTACTGGTTCAACGATGGCGTCAACTTCCTCGAGTCCGGCCACTACCAGGCCAGCCATGAGTACCACTGCCCGCTGGACGTCCGGGGCCGTCCCCGGGAGCACTACACCGCGATCCGGCGGCTGAACGCCTTCCTGGTGGCGCACCCGGAGATCGCCGCCACGGCGCCCCGGGTGGAGGTGAGCGTGGGGTTCCTCCACGAGTTCGGTCGGAGCGCCTTTGTGGGCGCCCGGGTGAACGGAGCCTTCGAGAATCGGACCAATGCCCTGCTGAACCTTCTCGCGGCGTGCGGGGTCAGCTTCGACCTGCTGGATCTGGCCGACTGGGACCCGGCGCTCCACGCCCCGAAGGTCCTCTTCCTCCAGCCGCCGCGGTTCCTGCCCCGGGCCGCCATGGCCCGGCTCGTCCGGTATGTCCGCGCCGGCGGCCGCCTGGTCCTGTCCAACTTCCTCCCCGCGCTGGACGAACATCTCCGGCCCTGTTCCGACCTCGCCCGCGCCCTGGGCGCCGGCCGC
>JAHFSL010000288.1 GCA_023265785.1 Candidatus Coatesiibacteriota bacterium
ATCCCCAAGAATCCGCTTTACGGCACGCCCCAGACCGATTACATTGCCGCCTGCCCGGGACAGGCCCTGCTGACGGGGGCCAACGCGAAGTGGCCGGTGGCCGGCGAGGGGTACAACGCAAGTTTCCTGGTCAGCGCCTACCTCACCTCGTATCACATGGTGCACACCACCGAGCCCTACCTGCTGTACCAGATCCGCGAGGGCAAGACCGGAAAGGCCTACATGTGCACCACGCTGTATGAGGGGGACTTCTTCAACGCCCAGCTGACCCAGGACTTCAACCAGATGACCCGGGTGACGCTCGACCTTCCCGTCCTGCCGGCGGTGAGCAACGCCAAGTGGAATCCGGAGGTCTTTGATCTGGCCGGGGCGCCCGGGCCGGGCGGGCACGCGCACTGTACCGCGATGGGGCCGGTCTGGCTCACCGCCGACAAGGGCTCGGTGCGGTCCCGGGTCTTCGACACGCTCTCGGACCGGACCCGCTGGCAGGAGATCTGCTGGGTGGCGGACATGAGCACCTCGTATGTGGACAGCGCCAAGTCGCCGATCCCCGCGGGAAGCCCGATCACCCCGGTGAGCCTCTCGTACGCGGTGGGCAGTGTGTTGGCTCCCGTCCTGCCGGTCACGTTCACCGTGACGCACGGGGGCGAACTGGCCGCCGGTGTCATCGGGATGAACATGGTCCGCAACGCCTGCAATCCCATCCACGATGCCGCGGGCAATCCGGTCACCGGGCGGTACTTCCAGTGGTCGGCCACGCTCTTCGGCCGCCCCGCCGCCGCCCAGCTGGACTCCGACCTGGACCCGAGTCCCCGTCCTTTTTACTATGGCGCGTACCTGCCCTTCTTGAAGGGCGTGACCGTCCACTACACGGTGTGTGCCGCCCAGGCCGTTTCCCGGCGCATCGCCCCGTCGTCCGTGCGTGCCTGGAACGCGGTGGCATGGGTGGTGGACAAGCCCTCGCCGGGTGCCCTGGTTACCGTGGATGTGCTGGATCCCAACGGCGCCGTCCTGGTGGCGAATGCGGCCTCGGGAACGTCGCTGGCGGGGATCAGCCCGTGGCAGTATCCCGCGCTGGTGCTCCGGGCACGGCTGGAGAGCGATCCCGCCGACTGCGCCCTGCGGCCCGTGCTCCGCGCGTGGCAGGTGACCTGGGACCCGCTGGCCGACATCATCGAGATCGCGTGCAACGCGATCCGCCCCCTGCTCGGGGAGGCCTGCCTGATGCAGGTGCGGGTGGATCGGGCCGGCCCGGCCCGGGTGGAGGTCCATGATGCCGCAGGGCAGTCGGTCCGGACCCTGCTGGACGCGGACGTGCCGGCGGAGGCCCGGCTGGTGAGCTGGGACGGGCGGAACGGGCAGGGGGAGGCGGTGGCCGCGGGCGTCTATTTTGTGGTCGCGCGGGTGGCGGGCGCGCGCAAGGTCAAGCGTCTGGCGGTCGTCCGGTGAACCCGATAGAATTGCCATTATGAGGCGCCTGGAAGCCTGGGCGGGGGTCCTTGCCCTCCTGCTCGTGCCCCTGAACGCCCGGGCGGTGTCCAACGGCACGCAGGCCGGGAGTTTCCTGCTGATCGGCGACGGGGCCCGCGCCGCGGCGATGGGGGAGGCCTTTACGGGCCTGGCGGATGACGTCACGGCGGCCTCCTGGAACCCCGCCGGGCTGACCCAGGTGGTGGGCTTCGAGTCCTCGCTGGCCTACGCGGATTGGTTCGCCGACACCTCGTACTCCACCGTGGCCTTCGGCGGCCCGGTCGCGGCCGACCATTTCCTGGCCGGGACGATCCACTACTTCCATGTCCCGCGGATCGCCAACGTGCCCGAGGAAGTCGAGCCGGGTGTGGACCTGACCAATGTGGCCGTCGGCCCCGCCTACGCGTACCGTTGGTCGGACCGGATCAGCCTGGGCGGGGGTCTCAAGTTCCTGAGCCAGGGCGTTTCGCAGGAGGGGCGCCCCGCCTCCAACGCGGCGTCCGCCCTGGTGGACCTGGGGGCGCAGGTCCATTACCCGGACCCCGCGGTCACCCTGGGCTTCGCCCTCCAGAACATGGGCGCGCGGCTCAAGTTTCGCGATGCCAAGAGTCCTTCGCCTTTCTGGGCCCGACTGGGGCTGGCGTGGCGGGCCTGGCACGACGAGTGGCTCGAGGTCGGCCTGACGGGCGATGTCTCCCAGCCGGTGGATACCGGGTACCGACTCGTGGTGCCCTCGGGGGGGCTTTCGGATATCTTCCGGATCTCGCTCAAGGGCAACAAGCAGAACCGGTACAACTGGGCGCTGGGAACCGAGTGGCGGCTGGCCCGGATCCTCGCCCTGCGGGCCGGATGGACCACCCGGATCGGGAGTGACATCAACAGCCCGTCCGCCGGGGCCGGCGTGCGCTTCGCCGTGGACCCCTTCACCTATGCGCTCGACTACTCGTGGTCCTATTGGGCGGACCTGTCGGCGAACGTCTCCCGGGTCGCGCTCACCATCGGGTACCGCCCGCGTCCCCATGAAACCGAGGATTGAGGTGCGCAGACACTGCCCCGGGGTTGTCGTCCTCCTGGTGTGCGCGCTTGTCGCCGCCGTTCGCGCGGAGGAGCCGAGCCCGTGGGAACTGCAGGTCCGCCGCGACGCCACGCGACTGCTGGCCGTCTGCGGAAATTTCGGCGCCTTCTGGGCCGTGGGGGAACAGGGCGCGATGCTGTCTTCCGCGGACGGAAAACTCTGGTCCCGGCGCAAGTCGTTCACCGAGCGGGCGCTGTACGGGGTCTCGTTCACCGATGCGACCAACGGGTGTGTCGTGGGGGAGATGGGGGCCGTGGCGTGGACCGAGGACGGCGGCGAGCACTGGGTGGTCGCGAAGCCGCCGGTCACCGAGGACCTGCGGGCGGTCAGCTTCGGAAACCGGAATGTCGGGATGGCCTGCGGGCTCAAGGGGACGGTCCTGATGACCTATGACGGGGGACGGACCTGGCTCCGCAAGGACGTCGGATACGGCGAGTCCTTCTTCGGGGCCTGGATGTCCTCACCCGCCGAAGGATGGATCGTGGGCGAGCGGGGCGTGATCCTCCATACCGTGGATGCGGGTCGGACCTGGACGGCGGAGCGGCACCCCTCGGGACGGTGGCTCTACGCCGTGTGGTTCTCGGGGGACACGGGCTGGGCGGTCGGCCGCAACGGCGGCATCCTCCGCTATCTCCTCAAGAAGTGGGAGGAGATTCCCCTGCCGGCTCCGACCGGGCCGCTCTACAGCGTGTCCGGCTCCGGGCCCCAGGCGGTGTGCGTGGTGGGCGCCGATGGCGCGGTGTGGACGACGCCCGATGCCGGCACCACCTGGGTCAAGCGTGAAACCGGGGGGCACGAGGACCTGACGGCCGTCGCGCTCAACGGCCGGGTCGGCTGGGCGGTGGGGACGGAGAATTCCCTCCTGTCGAGCATTGACGGGGGGGAAGGGTGGGCGACCTACTCGCTGGAGAGCCTGCCGTCATACACCGAAGTGTCCTTCGCCGATGCGGGGTCGGGCTGGACGGTGGGGCGCTCCGGCCTGTTGTGGGCCACGCGCGACGGGGGCAAGTCCTGGGGCCAGCAGGATGCGGGCTGGCGGAAGGACCTCACATCCGTGTTCGCCGTGACGCGGAACCTGTGTTTCGCGGCCGGGGAGGGGGTCATCGTCAAGACGGATAACGGCGGGTTGGCCTGGCGGCGGGTCTGGGTCGAGCCTCCGCCCAGCGCGGCCGAGCTGGAGAAGCCCAAGGCGGAACGCAAGCCCCCGATCACGCTCTACGACCTCCATTTCTTTGACGCCCGCCGCGGGTGGGCCGCGGGATCGGACGGGACGGTCATGTACACGGGCAATGAGGGGGAATCCTGGGA
This sequence comes from Candidatus Coatesiibacteriota bacterium, assembly GCA_023265785.1. Classification (GTDB taxonomy): domain Bacteria; phylum Oederibacteriota; class CAKKQC01; order CAKKQC01; family CAKKQC01; genus JAHFSL01. The sequence continues at coordinate 3,854 of JAHFSL010000288.1, forward strand.
GCGGCTCAAGACCGGGATCGAACGGTCGCTCTTCACCCTCTGGTTCCTTTCGCCGAACACCGGATTCGCCGCCGGCGAGGACGGCCAGCTGTACGTGACGGCGAATGGCGGCCGGCGGTGGACCCCCCGCGCGGCCACGGGCGGCGGCGAGGCCCTGCGGTCGCTGTTCTTCATTGACGCCGATTATGGCTGGGCCGTGGGGGATGGTGGCACCATTCTGCGGACGACGGATGCCGGGCTGACCTGGAAGGAAATGCGGCTGGGCGGGGCGCTGTCCCTGCGCGATGTCTGGTTTATTGATCGGAAGCAGGGCTGGCTGGTGGGGGAGCGGGGAACGCTCCTGCACACGTGGGATGGCGGCGGGTCGTGGGTGTCCGACCGGCCGCCCGTCCAGACCGACTATGCCGGCCTGATGTTCGTGGGACCGGGGCAGGGGTGGGCGGTGGGCGACCGCGG
>JAHFSL010000289.1 GCA_023265785.1 Candidatus Coatesiibacteriota bacterium
GGACCTGGAATCGCCGGCGGGCGTGGTGCAGGCCGAGAAGATTCTCGCCGACGGGGCGGCACACGGGATCAACGGTGCGGTCCTTTCCATCGAATTGAAGGGGCTGACGGACCAATCCGGCGACTACCGCCGCGGACTGGATCGGGTCCGGGAGGCGTGTGCCACGCGCGGCATCGAGCTCATCCCGGCCGCGTTCTCGTTCGGATACGGTGGGCCGTTCCTCGGGCACAACCGGAATCTCGCGGAGGGCATCGGGGTCACCGATGCGCTCTTCGTCGCCGGAGCCGACGGGAAGGCCCGGTTCACGGCCGACCCGCCCGTGGGCATTCCCAACGGCGGGTTCGAGGAACATCGCGGCAACGTTTTTGCGAAGTTCGAATTCGTGGATGCACCGGGAACCATCTCCTTCGCGGACACCCGGGTGCGGCACGGGGGGAATTCATCAATCCGGCTCACGCACTTCAGCGCCGACCCGCACGGCCACGGCCGGGTTCACCTCACCGTGGCCGTGCATCCCCATCGGTGCTACCGGGTTTCGATCTGGGCCAGGTCCGAGAAGCGTGATCCGGTCAGCGGCTTCAACCTCGTCACGCTGGCGCCCGGGGAGGGTGAGCACAGCCTGGCCGACCGCTCCTTCAACCTGCCCGCCACCTGCGGCTGGCGGCGGTTCACCTACCTCTTCAATTCCAGGCAGTTCGCCGAGGTCGCCCTCTATGCCGGCGTCTGGGAGGGAAAGGCCGGGACCCTCTGGCTGGATGACTGGACCATCGAGGAAGTGGGACCGATCAATCCGTTGCGCCGGCCCGGGACCCCGGTCACCATCCGGGGCGAGGACGGGTCCGTGTATGCCGAGGGCCGGGATGTGGCCCGGTTGGAGGATCCCGCCCTGCACCCCTGGATCGAGGACAAGCCGGCACTGGCCCTGACGTTCCTGCCCGGCGGGGCGATCAAGCCCGGGACCCGCCTGCGGGTGTCCTGGTACCACCCCATGATCGTCTACCGCGATCAGGTGGGGGCGTGCATGGCCGAGCCGGAAATCTACGAGATCGTGGAGGCCGAAGCCAAGGCGCTGGTGGAGACGCTCCACCCCAAACGCATCCTGCTCAATATGGATGAGATCCGGTTCGGCGGTACCTGCGAAGCGTGCCGGGGCCGGGACATGGCCAAACTGCTCGGCGAGTCGGTCAGCCGGATCATGGCCATCCTGCGCCGCCATGACCCCGCGCTCACGATCTACTGCTGGTCGGACATGTTTGATCCCAACCACAATGCGCACGGGAATTATTACAACGTCGAGGGCGACTACACGGGCTCCTGGCAGTACATTCCCAAGGACCTCGTGATGGCGATCTGGGGCGGCGAGGCCGAGCCAAAGAGTTTCGCCTTCTTCGCGGAACACGGGTTCCCGGTGCTGGGCTCCTGCTATTACGACGCCGATGACCTCGCGCAGGTGAAGCCGTGGGTGGATCTGGCGGCGAAGTACCCGAACGTGCGCGGGCTGATGTACACGACCTGGGACATGAAGTACCGCCTGCTTCCCGCTTTCGGCGACCTGCTGACCGGCCGATGAGCCCGCATCTGCTCTGCCTGCCTCCCGGCGGGGTGACGGCCCTGCGCGAGCGGGCGAACACGCCCGAACTCAAGCGCTACGCCGATCGGCTGGTCACCCGGTGCGACCGGTGGCTGGCCCTTCCCCCGGTCGAGCGGCCGCCGACGCCGTCCACCCGTGAGGACCGGTCCCCCCGGGAGCTCATGCGCGCCCGGCAGGCCCAGGGCCGGATCGTCTCGCTGGCCGCCGGCTGGCTGGTGACGGCGAACCGCGCGTACCTCGACCGGTGCTGGACGGAAATCCTGCCGTGGCTGGACACCTGGGACTCGTGGACGGACCCGTACCACGGGACCAGGGACGAGTACGACCTCATGGTCGGCGAGGTCGCCCTCGGGCTGGGGCTGGCCTACGACTGGCTGAAGGCGGACCTCGGACCCGAACGGGCCGCGAAACTGAGCGACCACCTCGGCCGGCGCGCGCTGGACCTGTATCTCGGGCGGACGGAGGGGCCGGACCGCGCCTGGTGGTGCGGCGCCACCCACAACTGGAATGCGGTCTGCAACGGGGGCGCCATCGTGGCGGCGCTGGCCCTGGAGGGCGAGCACCCGCGCGCGGGCGAGGTGATCGGGCGCGCCACCCACTTTCTTGGCGGGTACATCGCCGCGCTGGGTGCCGAGGGCGGGTGTGATGAGGGGCTGGGGTACTGGCAATACGGGATGCGGTACTGCGTGGCGGCGCTCGCCGCCTTGCGCGATGCCGGCCACGACATCACCCCCCTGACGGGCGGCGCCGGATTCCGGCACACGGCCCGGTTTCCGCTGTCCTTCATTCCCGGCGGGATCCCGATTTCCTGGGGCGACGCGGCCTCCACGGTGGTGGATCCCTGCCTGTACTGGCTGGCCGCCGCCACCCGCGATCCCGAGGTGGTGCGGTATGCCGACCGGGTGCTCGCGCCCAACGATCCGGACCACGAAGGCTGGCAGTCCGAAGCCATGACGCTATGCTGGCGGCCCGTCGGGGAAGCCTGGCTCCCCACGCCCGGATCACCTTCCACGCGTTCCACGGCGCACGTGTGGCCCGAGATCGGGTGGTCCTGCTTCACCGATTCGTGGGAGGCCCCCAGGCTCGCCTGCGGCATGAAGTGCGGCGACCTCGGCGCCAACCACACCCACCTCGACAACCTCGGTTTTCTTCTCTGGGCCCGGGGTGAGTGGCTGGCGAGCGACCTGGGCGCACCGCCCATCGCCAGGTACGGCGGCGACTACTTTTCCGACAAGCGGTGGGACATGTACCTCGTGAAGACCGCCGGCCATAATGCGCCGCTGATCGGGGGGGCCGGGCAGAAGCCCGACACGAAGGGCGTCCTGGCTCCGCTCCCCGCCCTCTCCCCGCGGATCGTGGGAGCCGTCGGCGACGCGACCTCGAATTATGGGACTCCGGTCCGCCGCGCACGCCGCCACCTGGCCGTCGTGGACTGCGCCGTCCTCGTCGTCGTGGACGAGGTGGAGACCGCCGGTGAGGTGCCGGTCGAATGGCGCCTGCACACGGCGCATCCGGCCACGGTGGATGGCCCGCGGGCCCGTGTGGCGGCCCCGCGAGCCTCGCTGGCCATCCTGTTCCCGCCGGGCCTCTCATCCATTCGCGTCGAACAGGATCCCGGCCACCTCGCACCCGACACGCTGGACACGGTGGTCTGCGCGTCCACCCTGCCCGCCACGGCCCACCTCCTGCCGGTCGTCCTCGCGCCCGGAGGACCGGACGAGGCCGGACCCCGTGCCGAATTTCACCGGGAGGACGGCGTGCTCCGGATCGGCATCCAGCGTCCCGGCGGCACCGTCACCCTGACCTGGAGCCGGGGCCCGGACGGCTGGGCGCTGACTGCCGTCCGGTGAAAGGGCGGTCCGGGCGCCTGCCGCCGGAGGCGCCGCCGCCCCTGACCGAGAGGATGGGCCGGACGCTCTGGGAACGCACGGTGAGCCGACGGAGCGAACTGTCCACTCCCGCGGTCCTGTTGCTCCGCGCGGTGTACAGCGAGAAGTCGGCCCGGTACCGGTGGCCCGCGCACTTTCATCCCCGCCTGATTGAGATCTACTATGTGGACAAGGGGCGCATGACCTGGCGCGTCCGTGGCCGGCGTTTTTCCCTGATCCAGGGGCACGCCGCGCTCTTCCTGGCCCGCCAGCCGCACGCCTCGGAGGCCGACCCGCGGGACCCCCCCGATGCCCTCGTGGTTCAGTTCGTGTGCCCGCGACTGCTGACCGCATGGCCCGCTCTGCGCGGCCTGTCGGGGCATCCGCTCGCACTGGATGGCCCGGCACTGGCCCTGGTGGACGCCCTGATCGCCCAGATGCGCCGCGCGGGCGGGACCTCGGGGGCCCAGGCCGTCGCCCTGCTTCAGGCCCTGCTGGCACGTCTCGCCGATACCGCCGGAGGGCGGGCGACCGGAGCCGCGCGGGATCTCTCTCATCCCGGGAAGGCTCTGGCGGGGCGTGCCACGGGGTGGGTCCGCGACCACCTGGACGCCCGCCTCACCCTGGACCGGATCGCCGGCGCGCTGGGGGTCAGCATGGCCACCCTGGTCCATCGTCACCGACGGGAGACCGGCGAAACCGTCCACCGGATGGTCCAACGCCTGCGGATTCAGCGGGCCAAGGAACACCTGCGGCGCGGTGGCACGGTCAAGGAGGCCGCGTTCGGATCAGGATTCATCTCTCCCACGGCCCTGATCCGGACGTT
>JAHFSL010000290.1 GCA_023265785.1 Candidatus Coatesiibacteriota bacterium
CTCGAGCAGGTGCGCAAGGGACTGGATGAGTACGCGCGGATGGAGAAACGGCTGGAAGACCTCCACGGGTTCCTCCGGATGCTGGATGACTCACCCGATCCCGCGCTGACGGCCGAGTGCCGGCGCGAGGCGGCCGACCTGGAGCACCAACTCGACCGGCTGGAGACCGCCTACTTCATGCAGGGCGAATATGACAGTCGGGCGGCGTTTCTGGCAATCCGGCCCGGGGCCGGAGGCACCGAGGCCCAGGACTGGGCTTCCATGCTCCTGCGGATGTACCTGCGCTGGGCGGAAACGCGGGGCTTCAAGGCCGAGGTCCTGGACATGGCGGAAGCCGATGAGGCGGGTATCAAGGGGGCGACGGTCCTCGTGGATGCCCCCTACGCCTACGGTCTCTTGCAGGCGGAAAAGGGGGTGCATCGGCTCGTCCGGATCTCCCCCTTTGACGCCAACAAGCGGCGGCATACCTCCTTCGCCGAGGTCGAGATCATGCCCAAGCTCGATGAGGAGATCAAGGTCACGATCCGGGACGAGGACCTGCGCATCGACACCTTCCGGGCGTCCGGCGCGGGCGGACAGCTGGTCAACAAGGTGAGCTCGGCGGTGCGGATCACGCACCTGCCGACCAATACCGTGGTCCAGTGCCAGAGCGAGCGCTCCCAGCACCAGAACAAGGCCTCGGCGATGGCGGTCCTTCACGGGAAGCTGTTCGAGTTGGAGCGCGAGCGCCAGGAAGAGAAGCTTGACAAGATCCGGGGCGAGCGCCGGGCCGTGGAATTCGGGAGCCAGATCCGGTCCTATGTGTTCATGCCGTACACGCAGGTCAAGGACCTGCGGACCGGGCTGGAATTGCACGACGTGCCGGCGGTGATGGACGGCGGGATTGACCCGCTCATCATGGCCTGGCTGCGCCAGCGGGCGGCGGCGAAGGGGTCGGGGAAGGCCTGATGCCGATCCGCCGGCTCGACCCGGCCACTGTCGCCGGCATCTCCGCCGGCGAGGTGATTGAACGGCCCGCCTCCATTGTCAAGGAGCTCGTGGAGAACGCCCTGGACGCGGGGGCCACCCGGATTACCGTCGAACTGGAGCGCGGCGGCCTCGGACTCATCCGGGTTACGGATGACGGATGCGGCATTCCGTCCGGGGAGGCGCTCCTGGCCTTTGACCGCCATGCGACCTCCAAGCTGGCAGTGCTTGACGACCTGGGCACGCTGGCGACCTACGGCTTCCGTGGAGAAGCCCTGGCCGCCATCGCCGCGGCGGGGGAGGTGGAGCTCCTGACGCGGCCCGGCGGGGTCACGGACGGCGTGCGCGTGGCCGGTGGTGGCGGTGTGGCACTCACGGTGGGGCCGGCCGGATGTCCGGCGGGGACGTCACTGGCCGTCCGCCGCCTGTTCGCCGCCATGCCGGCGCGCCTCAAGTTTCTCCGGAGCCCGCAGGCGGAAGCGGCGGCGGCCGCCCGGGTCGTGGAGGCGTGCGTCCTGACCCGACCCGGCGTGCACCTGGTCCTGCGCGTGGACGGCGAGGAGCGGCTCAACGCGCCGCGCGCGGCGGACGCCGCCGGCCGGCTGCGGGCCATCCTGGGCGCGTCAGCCTCTACCCTGATTCCGTTCGACCGCGGTGAGGCGGGCTGGCGCGCCCACGGGCTCGCCGAGCCGCCGGGTGCGGTCCGGCGGCGGGGCCGGCAGTGGGTGATCGTGAACGGGAGGCCCGTGGAGGACCGGGCCCTGCGCCACGCGCTCCTCAGTGCCTATGCCGGGCAGTTGCCCCGTGACACCCAGCCCCATGCCGTCGTGTACCTGGACGTGCCCCCGGCCCAGGTGGACGTCAATGTCCACCCGGCCAAGGCCGAGGTCCGGTTTGCCGACCCCTCCACCGCGTACCGGACGGTCCTGCGGGCGGTCCGTGACGGCTTTGCGTCCGCAGGTGTGGCGCCGCGGGCCGCCGCCGCCGCAGCGGGGGAGTCGCCTGCCGGTGCCGAGACCGGCACCGGCCCCGTCCCTGCCGGAGCCCTCCCTGCGGCCGAACCCGCGTGGAATTGGGAGACCCCCAGCGGGAGCGGGGGCGTTGAGGTCCTGGGCCAGCTCTTCCGGACCTACATCGTCGCGCGCCTGCCGGACGGGCTGGTCCTGGTGGACCAGCACACGGCACACGAAAAAATACTCTACGAGGAAATGGCCACCCAGGCGGCGGCGGCGGTCACCCAGCCCCTGCTCCTGCCGCACACGATCGAGCTGGCGCCCTCCGAAGTCCTGCGGCTCTCCGGCCAGGAACCCGCCCTGCGCGCCCTGGGCTTTGACCTGGAGCCGTTCGGCGGCAATGCCATCGTGGTGCGGGCCATTCCGGCGGGCGCACGGGACCGCGACATCGGGCCGCTCCTGCGGTGGCTGGTCGAGGACCTGGAGCAGGCCGGCCGCGCCACCGCACCCGGCGAATTGAACCACAAGCTCCGCGCCACGGTGGCGTGCCACCTGGCCGCCAAGGCCGGCGATCACCTCGAGCGGGCGGAGATGGAGGGCATCGTGCGGGGCCTGCTGGCGCTGGCGGACCCCGCGTCCTGCCCTCACGGGCGGCCCACATTCGTGAAGTATGACGAGGGCGATCTGGCGCGCCAGTTCCGCCGCACCTGGGGGCTGGGCAAGCGGGAGTGCCACTAGAGGCATGACGCCCCTCCTCGTCATCGGGGGACCCACCGCGGTCGGCAAGAGTTGCATCGGGGCGGTTGTGGCGCAGGCGCTGGGCGGCGAGGTGGTCTGCGCGGACTCCCGCCAGCTCTACCGGGAGATTCCCGTGACCTCCGCCCAGCCGGATGCCGAGGACCTGCGGCGCGCCCCCCACCATCTCTTCGGCGTCCTGGATCCGGCGGAACCGGTCAGCGCCGGCCGGTACCGGGACCTGGCGGAAGCGGCCATCACGGAGATCCGCGGCCGGGGGCACCTGCCGGTCCTCGTCGGCGGGACCGGGTTCTACCTGGCGGCCGCCACCGGTGGGATGTCGCTGGCCCCCCCGGCCGAAGCCGCGGTGCTCGCGGTCCTGGAGCGGCGGGTGGCGGTGGAGGGCCTGGAGACGCTCTGGCGGGAACTGCTCGCGGTCGATGCGGCCTCGGCACGGCGCATCATGCCGGGGGACGCCTACCGGATCGTCCGGGCGCTCGCCATCCACCGCCAGACCGGCCAGACGGCCTCCTCATTCGGCGGGCTGGCCGAGGCGGTGCCGCACCGGCTGGCCGTCCTGACCATGGCGCGGGACGCCCTGATGGCCCGCATCGAGGCGCGATGCGCGACCATGTTCGAACGGGGCGCCCTCGCGGAGGCGGAGGCCCTGCGGGCCCGGCGGCTCGACCCGCGGTCGCCTGTCCTGCGGGCCCTGGGGATGCCCCACCTCTTCGCCGCCGCCGCGGGAGCCATCACCCCCGCGGTGGCGCTCGAACGCATGCAACGGGACTCGCGCCGGTACGCCAAGCGCCAGATGACATGGTTCCGGGGGCGGGCGGACGCGACCTGGGTGGATGCCGCCGACCCGGACCGTGGGGCGGACGAGGTCGTCAGGCTGGCCCGCGAATCCTGATAAGATGGTGTTCCACGGGATGGGTTCGGAAGCGGGCCCCGTTCGGAGCGTGGCGTAAGCCGCAGACGGCTTGCGCCCCGAGTCAAACGAAGTCCCGATGGGACTTCGTTTGACTCGGGGCGTAGCGCAGGGGTAGCGCGCACGCTTGGGGTGCGTGAGGTCCCGGGTTCGAATCCCGGCGCCCCGAGGAAATTATTATCGGTTTCATGCGGCCGTTGGTGATCGTTCCGACGTATAACGAACGGAGGAACCTGGCGCTCCTGGTGCCGCGCATCTTCCGCGCGGTCCCGCGCGCCTCCATCGTGGTCGTGGACGATGCGTCCCCCGACGGCACGGCCGGGCTGGTCCGCTCGATGATGCGCCGCCGCCCCGGCCGCCTGCATCTCATCCGCCGGAGGGCCAAGCTGGGCCTGGGCAGTGCGTATGTCGAGGGATTCCGTTATGCGCTGGCCCACGGGTACGACCCCATCATCCAGATGGATGCCGACGGATCACATGACCCGGGCGCGCTCCCCGCCTTCCTGGCCATGCTGGGGCGCCGGGATGCCGTGGTTGGTTCCCGCTACCGCGCGGGCCTGCGGGTCATCAACTGGCCGTGGGGGCGCCTCCTCCTGAGCCTGCTAGCCAACCGGTACGCCCGGACCGTGACCGGCGTGCCCCTCACGGACCTCACGGGCGGATTCAACGGCTGGCGAGCGTCCATCCTGCGCCGGATC
>JAHFSL010000291.1 GCA_023265785.1 Candidatus Coatesiibacteriota bacterium
CTATATCGAACAGCGCCACACCCTGTTCCGCCAACTGGCCCTCACCATCGTGGCCGCGGGAACGCTGGGCGGCACGCTGGACGATCCCCTGCTGGCCGTGAACCTGGCGGGCTCGGCGCTGACCGTCCTGCGGGGCACGAACCGGTACGCGGTCCCGGTGACCGGACCGGCCAAGCTGTCGTTCCACGAGGTGGATTTCTCGGGGGTCAAGTTCGGCGACCACGCCACGCTCCGCATGCATTGGCCGTTCGCGGGCGGGCCCGCCGACGCCACCGTGACGGGCGATGGCATCCCGTTCCCGTTCCTCCGGTCGGCCTTCGGCCTGCCGGACTGGACCATGTCCCTCGACGGCGCGTTCTACGGCCGGCTCGAGGCGCACGACCTCTCGGCCAAGCCCGTGATCGAGGGTTCCGGCGAGTTCCGCAACCTCGTCTGGGGCGACCGCCGGCTCGGGACCCTCACGCTGGCCGTGGACCAGCGGGCCGGCGTGACCCGGCTGGGGACGCTCCGCCTGCGCGGGCCCATCTCCTCCGCCGACGGCACCGGCCAGTTCGGCTGGACGAAGGACGGGTGGGAAGGCACCGGCCGATTCACCGTGGGCTACCTCAAGGCCGGCAAGACCGTCTTCGACGGGCAGGCCGAACTGACGGCGGCCCAGGCGGGGACGGGGCTGGCCCTCGGCGCCCGCCTCACCGCCGTCCGGCTGGATGGCGCGGCCTACCCCGATGCGGAAGCCAAAGTTCAGTGGCAGGAGGGCGGGAAGACCACCGCCAGCCTTTCGTGGGAAGACACCGGCTCCATCGTGTACGAGGCTACCGACGGCGGGAACCACCCGGTGTCCATCACCGCAGCCTTTACCGAGATGCCCGCGGCGCCGCTGGCCGGGTTCGCTGGCGTGCCCGCCCCGGTGGAGAAGGTGTCGGGGTCCATCTCCCTCAAGGGCCCCGCCGACCATGCCGCGCTGACGGCCTCCCTGCGCTGGCCGCGCGGCGAGATCGCGGCGCGCGGTTGGACGGCCTGGCCCGGCGGCGCCACCGGGGCGCTCACGGTCACCGCGTCCGACCGCGGGTTCGCCCCGTGGCTCCCCCTCCTGCGCACCGTGCCCGCCCTGCGCGCCCTGCCCGACCTCGACGGCGCGTTTTCCACCCGGAGCCTGGCGCTGGAACGGGGCGCCGACGGTGTGGTCAAGGCTGACGGGTGGCTGGAGGTCAAGGACCTCAAGGTCCGGGCGCAACTCATCGGCAACGGCTCCGTCCGGCTGAAACTCGACCGCGACACGGCGGACGTGGAGGGGTCGGTGGAGGGCGAGGGTGGCTCGTTCGTCCTGCACCCGACCACCTGGCGGCGGACCGGCCCGGAGACGACGCTGGAGGGCACCTTCGGCTGGGGCAAGGTGCCGGCGGGCAAGGCCCTCTGTGCCTGCTCGCTGGGCACGCTCAAGGCGCGCTTCAAGGACGGCCGCGGAAGCGGGAGTCTGGTCCTCGCCGGGCTGGCGCTCAACGACCTGGCCGCGGGCGAGGTGGAGGTGGACTTCACGGCGGCGGGCGATCGCTGGCGGCTGGCCTCCCCCAGGACCTCCGCCTGGGGCTCGCTCGGGACCGTGACGCTGGCGGGCGCCCGGCTGGCGATCGAAGAGGACGAGCGGTGCGGCGGGGCATTCCTCCTGCTGCGCGGGCCCGACAGCGCGTCGCTGAAGTTGGGCGGCATCTGGCCCCTGCCCGATGCCCCCGAGCGGCTCACCTTCGAAGCCCACCGGATCGCCGCCTCCCCCCTGCTCGTCGTGCTGGGCGCCTCGCCCATGGAGGGCCTGGCCGAATGTGACCTGGGCTGGAAGGCAGCCAGCGATCCCCCGCTGGCCGGCCGGCTGACCATCCTCAAGGGCCGGTGGGGCGAGTTCCCGTTCGACGTGTTCGAGGCGCGCGGCGCCGGCGCCCCCGGCCGTTCCTTCGCGTTCACCGGCATCCGGCTGGAACGGGCGGGGGACCTGCTGGCCCGCGGCACGGGGTCCATCACCTTCTTCCCCGACCGCCGGCTGGACCTCAACCTCTCGGTCGAGAAGCTGGCGCTGGCCTACCTCAAGCCGTTCGGGTTCGTGGACCGGTCCGACAGCACGGGGCTGGGCCGGCTGGCGGTGACGGGCGATCCGGATGACCCCGAGGTCAACGGCTCGCTGATCATGACCGCGGGATCGTTCACCCCGCCCACGGGGTTCTCGGACCTGAAACTCACCGACGGCCGCGTGGACTTCAAGGGCCACGAGGCCGCGCTGGCCTGCACGCTCAATGATGTCGCCGGCGCCGCCGTCATCGTGGGCGGCCAGGCCACCTTCGCGCGGCTCGTCCCGAAGTCATTCACGGTGGTCATGTCCGCCCCCGCACCGATCCATGTGGACGGCATCCCCCGGCTGTACAAGGGCGCCGCGAAGGGCCGCATGACCTACGGAGGGAGTCCGGAGGCGCCGACGGTGGGCGGGGAGATCACCGTGTCCGACGGCCGGCTCCAGACCCCGCCGAAAAAGAAGAAGGGGGCGCCGCCGGAGTTCGCCGACCGGGTGGACTGGGACCTGGAGGTGAAGTTCGGCCCGGGGCTGACCTACGCCGTGGAGCCCGTCGGCGGGGCGGCGCTGGATGTGGCCCAACTCTCCACCCGCTCCCACCTGCACGCCCGCGGCCGGGGGGAGAAGCTCCAGATCTTCGGGGAGGTCTTTGCCGACTCCGGTCCCGTGACCTACATCCTCGGCAAACAGCTCTACAGCCGCGAGGCGCCCTGACCCACCCGGTACAGCCGGACGCCCAGCGGCGGAACCGTGTCGTGGAACCGGCCGTCCAGCATCGGGATCCACCGCCGCTCGCCCAGCACCTCCACCCGCGCCCGCTTCCCGTGGCCTGACAGCCCGAAGCTCACCCGCGCCGGCTGGGCGCGCAGGGTGCACACGAAGAGGTAATCGGCACCCTCCGCCCGCCGGTGCGTGACGAGGATCGGCGCGCGCGGGTCACTGGACGCTCCGCCCGCCTCGCCCTCGATCGCCGGCGCGAGCACGGCCGGGGCGAGCGACTGGATCTCGCGGTTCAGCGCCGACACCCCCGCCAGCAGGGCGGGATCCTCCAGCAGACTGGCCTCCACGAACCGCGGCTCGAACTGGTGGACGAAATAGACGAGGCCCCGCGACCCGGCGATGAGGGCCGACCAGGCCTCGTACCGGACCTGCGCCGCGGTGGGCTTGACCTCCCGGTTGGAAATTCGCGACGCCTCCAGGCAGTTCCAGACCGGCTTGCCCGGCGCCCACCCCGCCAGCCGCCGGACCCCCTCGGCGACCAGCCAGAGCTTCCCCCGGACATCCGGATGATCGTGCACGGCCGGATAGATATCGAAGGAGGCGATGTCGCACCCCCTCGCGTAGTCAGGGTAGTCCTCGGGATGATTGGTCCGGATGCCCCGGCCGTACCACCCGTCCCACGCCACCCCCTGGCCCAGGTTCAGGACGACCGGCCGGCCCGGGTCGGCGGCCTTGATCCGCCGGTAGTCCGCGAGGATCCGGTCCGGGTCCACCGGCGGCCCGTATCCCTTCCCCCCCGGCAGGCCCTGCGCATTGTCGGGTTCGTCGCCGTGCATCCACCCGGCGATGAGCGGGTCCGCCCGATGGGCCAGCCCCACGGCGTTCTGCCCGCAGATGACCGGCATCTTCGCCTTGGCCAGCGCGGCCAACTGGGCCTCCGTGGGACCCTGCCACAACCCGACATAGAGGTTGATCCCGGCGGCCAGGAACCGCGCCGCGTTCTTCGGGTCCTGGAGCCAGACGCCGATCGGGACGACGCCGGGAGGCATGACCGCCTACGCGGGAAGGGCCTGCGGGTGGTCCTGGGGCGCCAGAGCGCCGGCGGCCGCGTTGGACTCGGCCTGCGCCGGGGACTTCAACCCCGGAATGACGCAGGTGACCGCCGGATGGCGCAGGCACCACGCCAGCGCCCAACCGGCCATCTCCACGCCCGCAGGGACCTCGGACTTCCGGATCTCCTCGACCTGGGCAATCGCCGCGACAATGTCCTCTTTCTTCCACCACTTCCCCCGGACATCGTCGGCCGGGAACGAGCCGGCATCCGCCGCCGTGTACTTGCCCGCCAGAAACCCGGAGGCCAGCGGGACCCGGGCCAGCACGCCCAGGTCCTGGGTGAGGCAGGCCGGAAACACCCGGCCTTCGGGCTTGCGGTCAAGCCGGTTGTAGACCACCTGAATGGCGGCGGCCCCGACCTTGGTGGCCGCCTCGGTCTGGTGCAGGTT
>JAHFSL010000292.1 GCA_023265785.1 Candidatus Coatesiibacteriota bacterium
CTTCCCGCGCCATCGGGAGGGACTGCACCCAGGTCAGGGCGCGAAACCGGACGGACTCATTGCGACCAAGGTCGGCCGCTACGCCCGCCGGGCTGTTGAGGGCGGGGATGAGTCGGCGTCTGACCTCCGTCGGCATGAGGATGACGGCCAACGCGGCGAACACGGGGATGGCAATCCGGAGGGCGGTGGAACGATGGCGCAGGGAGGTCGCAGAGAGCACGTCCGCCCGGCGCAGGGCGAGCACGGTCGCGCCGGTGGCCCCGGCCAGCCCGAGTAGGCCGCCCTTGGAGCCGGTCAGGAACAGTTCGACCATGCCGAGTCCCGCCAGGCCCACGGCCGCCCCGCGCCGGAGTGGTCCCCGGCCCTCATGGGGGGAAGTGGTCCACCACAGGAACGGGAGCACGGCCGCCAGGAACCCGGCGAGGAAGTTCGGGTTGCCCAGGGTCGAGCAGATCCGGCCGTGGAAATGCTCCGCCACGAGCGGCGCCCAGCCGGTCGGGTCGAGGTGGAGGGCCTGCAGGAGGCCGAGCGCCAGCGGGACCACGGCCGCGAGCAGGAAGGCCCGCCGCCAGCCGTCCGGCCGGACGGCGGCCGCCGCGGCCGCCGCGACGAGCCAGAGGGTCACCGCCAGGAGCGCGGGGGGCCAGGAGAATGAGGGCGAGGGGGAGGCGATCGCCCCGGCGAGGGTGAGCCCGACCAGGGCATGGGCGGGGACGGCGATTCGGAATCGCCGCCAGAGTCCGGCGGGACCGGTGCCGGCCAGCGCGGCGGCGGCGAAGATGCCGATCGCCAGCGACTTGACCAGCGCGGTGTTCTCGTTGCGCATGCTCCAGGCGAGCGGCGCGACGACCAGGAGGGCGGCCACGGCGGGGGAGGGCGGCATCCGCCTATTGTGCCGCACCGCCGGGGGTTCAGTCGGCGCCGGGGGGGAACCTCGCGTCGGCGGACTCGAGCAGTTCCGCGCGGGCCTGCCGGTGCGCGCGCCGGGCGGCATTCGCCCCGCCCCAGATATTGGCGGGATACCAGATCGCGAGCAGGACGGCGCCGCCCGCGGCCAGGCCGGGCCGGTTGCGGCGGAGCCCTTCGGCCAGCACTGCGGCGCTCGCGCCGGTGAGGAGGAGTGCCGACAGCCCGTCCCAGGGATAGCCCGCAACGATCTGGCCCAGCCCGGGGACGGCGGCGGACAGGCCGCCGGTCAGCCAGGGGGAGTCGGGACGCAGGGCGGCGCCCCGGCCCGCCAGCCCGTCCAGCGCGCCGGCACGGTCGACCTTAGGGTCGGAGGCGGGAATGGCCGCCAGGGTTGCGCGGGCCTCCTCCCACCGGGCAAGGTGCAGGAGCGCCATCGCCTCCAGCATCCGGACGGCCCCCTCATCGTGGCCGGGCGGCGTGGCGTGGAGCGCCGCGGCTTCGGCTGCCGCCATGGTGAACTGGTCCAGCCGGTAGGCGCACGCCGCCGCGCGCCGGTGCGCGATGCGGGCTTCCGACCCGTCAGGCCGGGCGAAGGCGAGGCGCAGGTACTCGGTCCGTGCCGCCGCCCACTCGTGGTGAGTGGCAAGGTCATCCGCAAACCGGTGGGAATCATCGCCCACAGGGTCCGCGCCAACCGCGGGCGGGGCCGGGATCATCGGCGTGGAGGGGACGGGCGTGTTTCCGCCGGCGGCCGTCATCCCGGCGGCCGGATCCTCGAATCGCCCGTCCGCCCGTTCCCGGTATCCGCCCAGAATGGCAAACCCGTGACAGCGTGATATCCGGTCCGCACCGAGCCAGGTGCCGGCAACCAGTCCCCGTTGGGCGATGCCTGCGGCGGCAAATCCCGAGCAGGACGGGGCAAACGCGCACGAGACGCCCAACGCGGGCGAGAGGACGGCCTGGTAGAAGTGGAGTGCCGCCAGCGCCACGAGCGCGCCGGGCGCCGAAACGGAATCAGCCTGGTCCGGGATGGGGTCCCTAGGGGGTCGCGGGTGAGGCGGTGGCCGGCGCGGGCGTGGAAGCCGCCGGCGCCGTGGCAGGTGGGGCAGCCTCCACGACCGGGGTGGCCGAGGCCGCCGCCGCGGGCTTGGGCGTGACTTTCGGCTTGGGCGGGGGCGGGTACTTCACCCGATGCTCCTTGTTCAGCATGAAGGGCTTGTCCGTGGCGAGGTCCAGCACGATCGCCTTGCGCGTCCTGATCTTGAACCTCGCCGGAATGGTCGCCGCGGTCTTCCACTTCTTCTTGTCGGGGAAGAAGTAGAGTTTCCGCGCCGGGTCGAAGTAGACAAAGATGGCCGGGTAGTACCGGTAGTGCGAGACGGTTGTGGATTCCGGCGCGGCCTTGGCGGCGTGGTCGGGCTTGGCGACATTCCCGGACCTGGAGGCCGGCGTGGAATGGTCCGATTCGGCGGAGGCCGCGGTGTCGGAATCCTCCGGGGTGGAGGACGCGGGTGAGCCTGCCGAGAAAAGCGCTCCGTGCCGCATGGCGTCGGAACACCCGGCGAGAGCCAGGGCCAGGGCGAACAGGATGGTGCGATGCATCCCTAGATTGTATACATCCGGTGGTGGACCTGCTCGAGAGACTTGTCCACCTGCCGGATGCGGTGTGAGATCAGCCGAAAGAGGCCGAGCGTGACCCGGATGCCGCAGCGGATGTCGGCGGCGCGCAGGCGATCATATCCCGCGCGCGTGAGCTGGGCCGTGACGACCTGGTCCACCGCCACGACCGTCGCGGAGCGCGGCTCGCCGTCAATCAGGGCCATCTCCCCGACACACTCACCGGGACCGACCACGGCCAGGATGCGGTCACGGGGCCGGGTCTTCGCGGCGGCCGGCAGGTCCTTCTCCGCGGCACGCAGGACCCCGACCTGGCCGGCCAGGATCAGGTGCATGGCATCGCCGGACGCCCCCTGTTCATAGAGGAGATGGTCGCGGGCGAAGGTCACCTCATCCATGGCGCCGGCGAGGGCGGTGAGGTCCTCCTCGCGGCAGGGGGACAGGAACGTACTCCCCCGGAGTTCCTCGAGGCGGGCCACCGCAACCGGCATGGATTGAGATTAGCGCGTGGGGGCCAGCAGGTCGAGATCGGGGGACAGCGCGACGGCCCGGCGCAAATGCAGGCGGGCAAACGCGGCCCGGCGGGCCGGTCCCGAGACGCCATGCACGGCCAGGAAATGGGCGTCCAGCGCGGGGTCGAGCGCCTCCGACAGGACCACCACCGCTCCGCGCGTTGCCAGCACGTCCAGCCGGGTACGCAGGGCGGCGAGCGCCGCCGCGGGGGGGCGATGCGGGTCGGCGAACTGCCAGTCAAGCACGAGCATGGTGCGGCGGGCGACATAGGGCAGATAGGCCTTGAGCGCCGTCCATGGCCCGACGCCGGAAATCACGATGGTCATCCCGGAAGGTGTCCGTGCGGCCAGGGTCTCGGCGACCGGCAGGAAGCGGTTGCACGCCGGCGATGACTCGGTGCGGAAGGGTCCCGATCCCACGACCAGGGCGAGCAGGGCGGCGGGGAGCCAGGCCATGATCGGCCACCACGGGCGGCGGCCGGCGGACCAGCGGCCCGCCAGGTGCGCGAGACCCGTGGCGGCCAGCAGGAACCAGCCGGGCAGGGCCAGCACCCAGAACCGGGCATGGCCAGGCTTCCACCAGGTGAAGAAGACCGCGTGGACCGCGAGCCAGACGAGCAGGATGTCCAGGGCGGGCCGGACCGCGGGCCGGCCGCGGGTCCGCCCCGATGTGCGGAAGCGGGCCCGCAGGGCGATGGCCACCAGCGCGGCCAGCAGGACGGTCACCGCCCCCGCGGCAGCCCACCAGGCCGTTGCCGGAGCCCCGGCGGGGCCGGGCCATGTGCCCATGACGGCCTCGCGCGCCCCGCGCAGGCTGGCCACGGCATTGCCCGGGTGCCAGCCGCCATACCCCGGCGCGTACCCCGTGCGCGGGTCCACCCCGAAGTAACCTTCGAGCCAGCGCCGCCACGCGGCGCCATCGTGCGGGTGGAGCACCAGGAATGCCGCCGCGGCATAGCCCGCCCCGACGACCAGGGAGGCCGCCACAGCGCAGGCGCCCAGCACCCGGCGGCGGCCGGCGGGCGGCGAGCGGCGCCACAGGGCCCAGGCCACCGCGGGGGCGATGAGGACCGCGGTCTGGTGAACCAGAATGCCCGCGCCGAGCAGGACGCCCACGGCCAGGCCCGTTCGCCGCCGCCCGGGAGCCGGCCGCGTGGCGGCGAGGAGCAGGACCTGGAGGACCAGCAATTCCGGACTGGTGGTGTCGCCCTGCGTGGCGTACCGCCAGAACC
>JAHFSL010000293.1 GCA_023265785.1 Candidatus Coatesiibacteriota bacterium
TCACGAACCGGGAGTTGGAGGGCGCGTTCAAGGAGGGGATGGGCTTCGACGGGTCGTCCATCGAGGGGTTCGCCCGCATCGAGGAGTCCGATCTCGTCGCCCGCCCGGACCCCGCCACCTTCGTGATCCTGCCGTGGCGGCCGACGGAGGACGCCGTGGCCCGGATGTTTTGCGACATCCTGAATCCGGATGGCACCCCCTATGAGGGGGACACGCGGTTCGCGCTCAAGCGCAACCTGGCGGAGGCGGCCCGCCGGGGCTACACCTTCCAGGTCGGTCCCGAGCTGGAATACTTCTACTTCAAGGACGACACGGCGCCCAAGACGCTGGACGCGGGAGGCTATTTCGACACGGTCCCGCTGGATGAGGCGCAGGACATGCGGCGGGACACCATCCTGCACCTGGACGACATGGGGATCCAGGTGGAGTACAGCCACCATGAGGTGGCCCCGTCCCAGCACGAGATTGACCTGCGCCACGCCGAGGCGCTCGTCATGGCCGACCGGGTCATCTCCTACAAGGTCGTGGTCAAGCAGGTCGCGCAGGCCCACGGCGTCTACGCCTCCTTCATGCCCAAGCCGATCCCGTGGGTGAACGGGTCGGGGATGCACATCCACATGTCCCTGTTCACCGGAAGCCGGAACGCGTTCTTTGACGCGTCGGACCCCTTTCACCTGTCGGCGGTGGCCCGCCGGTTCATGGCCGGCATCCTCGCGCACGCGCGCGAGATCAGCGCGGTCACGAACCAGTGGGTCAACTCCTACAAGCGGCTGGTCCCGGGGTACGAGGCGCCGGTCTATGTCTCCTGGGCGCGGCGCAACCGGAGCGCGCTGGTGCGCGTCCCCATGTACAAGCCCGGCAAGGAGGCCGCCACCCGGATCGAGGCGCGGTTCCCGGATCCCGGGTGCAACCCGTACCTCGCGTTCTCGGTCCTGCTGGCGGCCGGGCTGGACGGCATGGACCGCAAGCTCGAGGTCCCGGCGGCGGTGGAAGCCGACATCTTCCACATGGGGGAGCCCGAGCGGCGCCAGCGCGGGATCGAATGCCTGCCCGGCTCGCTCATCGAGGCGGTGGACCTGGCCCGTCCCAGCAAGCTCGTGCGGCGCACGCTGGGCGACCACATCATGGACCAGTTCATCGCGAACAAGGTGATCGAGTGGGACCGGTACCGGTCCCAGGTGACCACCTGGGAGATCGAGAAGTACCTCCCCATCCTGTGACCACCGCGGAGCTGGCCCGGCGGGCGGACGTTTCGTCGCCCGCGGACATCCTGGCGCTGGCCGCCGACGCGGGCCGCGTCCGGACCGCCCGGCTCGGGGCCCAGCCGGCCCTCTGCTCGCTGGTCAGCATCCGGAGCGGCGCCTGCCCGGAAGACTGCCGGTACTGCGCCCAGTCGGCGCACTGGGCCGCCGACCCGCCCACCTGGCCGATGGCGTCCGCGGACGTGATCACGGAGCGCGCGCAGGCGCTGGAGCCCGCCGGGGCGTCGCACGTGTGCCTCGTGGCCTCGGGCCGGGGGCCCGACGCCGACGACCTGGCGACCGTCTGCGAGGCCGCCGGGCGCATCCGGCGGGCGACGGCCATGCGGGTGTGCGCCTGCCTGGGCCTGCTGTCGCGCGACCAGGCGGTTCGCCTGCGGGACGCCGGGGTGGTCCGCGTCAACCACAACCTGGAATCCTCGTCGCGATTCTATCCGTTCATCTGCACGACGCACGGCTGGGAGGAGCGGTACGACACCGCCCAGGCCGTGAAACAGGCGGGGCTGGAACTCTGTTCCGGCGGCATCCTGGGGCTGGGCGAATCCGACGCCGACCGGCTGGCGCTCCTCCTCGCCCTGCGCGACCTGGACCCCGAGGTGGTCCCGATCAACGTCCTGAACCCGCGGCCGGGCACGCCGCTGGCGGACGCGGTTCCGCCGACCCCGCTGGAGGCGGTCAAGTGGCTGGCGCTGGCCCGGCTCGCCCTGCCCGGGGCGGCGATCAAGCTGGCCGGAGGGCGGGAATCGGGTCTGCGCACGCTGCAGGGCCTGGCCCTGCTGGCCGGGGCGAATGGATTGATTATCGGGGGCTACCTCACCACGGGAGGCCGGCCGGTCACGGAGGACCGGGCGCTCCTGCGGGACTGCGGGTTCCGGGCCTGACCCGTCAGACGGCGGGGGCCGGCTGGGAGGCCGGCTCGTATACGCACAGCGGCTCGGCGGCCAGTGGATCGCCGGTCATCGCGTAGGCGCGGGCCCGGGACCCGCCGCAGGACTCGCGGAACTCGCACGCCCCGCACCGCCCCTTGAGTTTCCCGGGGTCCCGCAGATCGCGGAAGAGCGGGGACTCGCGGTAGAGGTCCGCCAGGTCGTGCTCGCGGACGTTGCCGGCCGACCGGGGAAGGAAGCCGCTGGGGAAGACATCCCCGGTATGCGAGACGAACGCGAACCCCTTGGCGTCGTTGATCCCGGCGAACCGGGGCACCCCCTGGCCGCCGCGCTGGGCGACGACCCGGCGGTACATTGGAGCCTCGGTGGTCTTGATCCCGAACCGGACCCGGCGGGAGATGTCGTAGAGGCGGTGCAGGAGATCCTCGCATTCGGCGGGGCTCACCATGGAGTCCAGCGCGGCGCGGCCCAGCGGGACCAGGAAGAAGACGCTCCAGAGCACCGCGCCCAGCCGCTCCACGATTCCCCCGATCTCCTCCAGCCGGGGCGCGCTGTGCCGGGTGATCGTGGTGCCGATCTGGAGGGGCAGGCCCAGCCGTGCGAGGTCGGCGGCGATCGCCATCGTCCGGTCGTAGGCGCCAGGGACCCGGCGGAACGCGTCGTGGGTCGCGGCGTCGGGCCCGTCCAGGCTCAGCGCGACGCGGTGCAGGCCGGCCGCCTTGAGGTCCGCCAGCCGCTCGGGCGTCACCTTCGGGGTGGCGCTGGGGGAGAGCGCGACGGTGAGGCCCCGCCCGATCCCGTGCCCGACGAGATAGGCCAGGTCGGGGCGTTCCATCGGGTCGCCGCCGGTCAGGATCAGCAGGGGTTTGCCGGCGGGGACGAGGGAATCCATGAACCGGAGCCCCTCCTCCGTCGTCAATTCGCGGGGATCGCGCCAGGTGCGGGCATCCGCCCGGCAGTGGACGCAGGCCAGCGCGCAGGCCTGGGTGACCTCCCAGATGACGATGCGGGGCCGGTCGGAAAACGCGGTCTCCATGCCTCCATCGTGGCGCCAGGGCCATGGCGAACAGGATGACCGCGGTCATGGTTTCGGTCTAATCCCCGCGATGAGGAGGCGGGGCGCCCGTGCAGTGTGATGGTCATGCAATGCAGACCAGAATGGTCGGGATTCAGCCCCGGTGCGGGTGACGAAGCGCGGTGACTCCGCCCTGCGGGCCGCGCTGGGCCTGGCGACGGTGCCGCCGGCCGCGCACGGCGTCGTGCCCCTGCGCGCCCTGGCCCGCGCCACCGGCGTGCCGGGCCCCTTTCTGCAGAAGATCCTGCTGGGACTCAAGCGGGGCGGGCTGGTCGCCTCCCGGGGCGGGCGGTTCGGCGGGTACCGGCTGGCGCGACCCGCGGCCCAGATCCGGGTCGGCGATGTCCTGCGCGCCGTCGAGCGGCGGATGGCGCCGATGCCCTGCGTGGAGCGGGGTGGGCGCCGGACCTGCCGCGAGGCGTCGTCCTGCCGTCTCCGGCCGGTGTGGATCAGGCTCCGGCTGGCCGCCGAGGGCGTCGTGGACGGCGTGACGCTGGCGGAGCTGGCGCGATGAGCGAGTCCTGCCACGGGAGTCCGACGGCGGTCGGCACCGCGGGAGTCATCGCGCTGGTGGGCCGCCCCAACGCCGGGAAGAGCGCCCTCTTCAACGCGCTGACGGGCCGGTACGCGGTCGTCTCGAACTATCCCGGCACCACGGTCGAGGTGGCCCGGGCGGCCTGGGGGGCGAACGGGGCCGCGCGCACCATCGTGGACACCCCCGGGATGCACGGGCTCGCGCCGACGACCGAGGAGGAGCGGGCGGCCCGGATCCTGCTCGAGACCGAGCGGCCCGTCAAGGTGGTGCTGGTCGCGGACGCCGCCCGGCTGGAGGCCCACCTCCCGCTCGCCTTCGAGCTGATTGAGGCGGGCATGCCGGTCGCCATCGCCCTTACGATGGCCGACGAAGCCCGGGCCGCGGGGCTGGTCCCGGACGCGCCCGCGCTGGCGGGGGCGCTGGGCGTTCCGGCCGTCGCCTGTTCCTCCGTCACCGGGGAGGGCCTGGCCGAGGTGGCCGCGATGGTGCGGGAGGC
>JAHFSL010000294.1 GCA_023265785.1 Candidatus Coatesiibacteriota bacterium
CTGCGCGCCCGGCACCCGGTCGTGGCGGATGACGGCGTGGCGCTGATCCTCCGCCTCGAGGCCCCCCGCGGGCCCGCCGCGGGAACGCCGCGGTGACGGCGGGCCCCGTGACCCTGGGCGAGCGCCTGCGCGCGCTGGGCCGCGCCGCCGCCCGCGCGGGGGACCTGGCGCCGCACCGCCGTCCCGCACCCCGGCGCTGGCGCAAGGCCGTGCTGGACCTGGGGCTGGCGCCCGCCTCCGTGGTAGGCCGGGCCGCCCTCGCGCTGGCCGGCCGGACCCGGCCCCTGCACCCGGGGCAGGTGCGATCCATCGCGTTCATCAAGCTTGATCACCTTGGCGATGTCCTCATGGCCACGCCGCTCCTGCGGGCTCTCAAGGCCTGGGCGCCGCACGCGACGCTCACCGCCTGGGTGCGGCCGGCCTGTGCCGAGGTCGCCCTGCGCGACCCGGCCGTGGATGGGGTGGAACTGGCCGAGGTGCCCTGGATCCGGCCCGGGAGCGCGGGCAGGGAAAACCTGCGGGCGTGTCTGGGTTTGGCCCGCCGCATCGCCGCCCGGCGGTACGACCTTGTCGTGGATCTGCGCTACCACAACCGGCTGGACAGCCTCCTCCTGTCACGGTGCGGGGCCCGCGCCCGGCTGGGATTTGACGCGGGGGGCTTCGGGTTCGGGATCACCCACCGGGCCCCCTGGCCGGCCGGCGGGCACGAGATCGAGCGGTGCGCCCGGGCGCTGGAGGGGTTCGGCATCCCGGTGCCCGACCTGACGCCGAGGTTTGCCCTGACGTCCGCCGAGCGTGCCGCGGGGGCCCGGCTGGCCGGGTCCCGGCCGTTTATCGCCCTGCACCCGGGCGCCGGCAATGCCATCAAGCGCTGGATGCCGGAGCGGTGGGCCTGGGTGGCGCGCGAACTCGTCCGCCGGACCCGCCTGCGCGTGGCGGTGCTGGCCGGGCCGGGCGAAGAGACGCTGGGCGAGCCGATCCTGGGGGCCCTGCCGCCGCGCGCCCGGGTGGACCTGCGCGGTGGCCTGCGGCTGGCGGACCTGGCGGGCGTGCTGGCAGGCGCCCGATTATTCCTGGGCAACGACGGCGGCGCGGCGCACCTCGCCGCCGCCGTGGGCGCGCCCTCGGTTATCGTGTTCAGCGGAACCAACGAGGCGGTGGAGTGGGCGCCGCGCTCCGCCGCGCCCCAGCGCATTTTGGAGCGCCGCGTCCCGTGCAAGCCGTGTCACGCCACCGACTGCCCGTTTGACGCGGCGTGCCTCCGTGCCGTTCCGGTGGACGACTGTCTGGCAGCCGCCCTGGGTGTCCTCACCGGACGCCCATGATTCACGGGGTCATCCTGGTCCTGGCCATGCCGATAACGGTTGCGGTCCGGGCCGCCGAGTCGGGTCTGACCTGGCAGGCCTGCATGGCGGAGGCGCGGGAGCACCATCCGGACCTGCGGGCGGCGCGGTTCAGGCTGGAGGCGGCCCGGATCCGGCGTGGCTCCTCATTCGGGGGGTTCCTGCCCAAGGTTGACCTGGAGGCTTCGCGGGGCCGGGGGCGCACGACGGTCCCGGCGGGGGAGGCCCTTCCCGGCTTCGATGCCCGGCTGTCCGCCAACCTGTCACTTTTTTCCGGGTTTGCGACGCTGACCGAGATGGAGCAGGCGGCCGCCCGGGAGCGCAAGGCGGTGGCCGAGGACCGGAGCACGGAGGCCGAAGTGCGCCACGACCTCCGCCAGGCCTTCGCGGCGGCGCTGGCGGCGCAGGAATTGGAGGTGGTGCGGGAAGCCCTTGCGGTCCGGCGCCGGGACAATGTCGCGCTGGTCACGGCGCGGGTGGAGGAGAAGAAGGAGGACGGCAGTTCCCGGTTGCAGGCCGAGGCCGAGGCGGGGAAGGCGGATTTCGAGGTGGCGCGGGCCCGCCGGGCTTTGGCCCGCGCGCAACAACGGCTTTCGCGGGCGATGGGCCGGCGCGCCTTCGTCCCCCTGGCGCTGGCGTCGGACTGGCGGGTGGACCCGCCCCCCGAGCATCCCGACCTGGACGCGCTTGCCGCGGCCGGTCCCCGGGTGACGGGGGCGGTGGCGGAACTGGCCGCGGCCCGGGCCGGGGTCCGCGAAGCGGGTGCCGCCTTTTGGCCGGCGGTGGACGTCTCGGGGAGCGCCTCGCGGGAGGGGCCGGCGTGGCCCCCGTCCGACTCGCGGGCGTGGTCCACCGGGCTGTCCCTGTCGCTCAACCTGTTCCACGGCCTGCACGACCTCAACGCGGTCCGGATCGCCCGGCTGGAAGCCGCGCAGGCGGAGGAGGAACTGGATTCGGCGCGCCGCGGGGCGGTGGAGACGCTCGAGGACGCGCTGGAACCCTATGCCAATGCCTGGGAGGCGGTTGAGGTGCGCCACACCTCGCTGGAGGCGGCGCGCGCGCGCGCGAATGATGCCCGGACGAAATATACCGGCGGCACGCTCCAGTTCGACCAATGGCACGAGATTGAGGGGGGGCTGGCCGAAACTGAGGCGGAGTACCTCGATGCGCGCCGGGAATCCCTGGACGCGGAAGCCGGCTGGACGAAGGCCGTGGGGACGGGGTTTCCGTGAGCCCGGGGCTCACGCTGGTGGTGGTGCTGGTGGCCGGCGTCTCGGCGGCGGCCGAGGACCGGTCCGTGGCCATCGCCGTATGGGGCGGCATGTTCCCGGTCAGCCTGGCCGGCCTGCGCGGGATGGCGGACGCGCGGGGCGTGGGAACCACGCAGGGTTGGGTGGCCGCGTACGGCGGGGCGGCCACCGCGGGCTCGACGGGCGGGGGGCGGGGCTGGGGCGGCGGCTGGGAGGCGGCCCACGTGATCGGCGGGCACGCGGGCTTCGGCGTTCGGCTGGGCGCGTTCGCACCGCCGGATCTCCGGGCAACCTTTGCGGCCACGGGCGGGGCGGGCGAGCGGGAGACCTACGACGAGCGGATCGCCGTCACGGGAACGGTCCTCCTGGCGGGTGCGTGGATCGGCGCGGTGGTGGCGCGGCGCCTGCACCTTCATGCCGGCGCGTGGGCGGGGCCGGCGTGGGCGGGCTGGTCCGACCGGATGGAGACGTTGTTCGAGGATCCCAACGCCGGCGAAACATCCACCAACGGCTGGACGACGGCGGGAGCGGGAACGGGATACGCCGCCGTTCTCGAGGTGGAGGCGGCCTGGGATCTCCCCGCGGGACTGGCGGTGTTCGCCGCGGTGGGCGGATGCCGGGGCTCCGTGGGAGGGTTCCGGTACGCGCGCGACGCCGACCGCAACGGCGACGGGTTGCGGGACGCGCGGCGCGGGGAGCCGGTCCGGGACGCCGCGGGCCGCCGGCCCGGGCTGGACCTCAACGGGGTGGCGGTGCGGGCGGGAGTCCGGCTGACGCTCTAGAAGTGTGCGGCGAGCCCCACGCGCAGGCCGCCGGGCAGGAGGCGCACGATGACGGGGGCCGACCAGGTGTGCGCCCACCAGCCACTGCCAATGCCGACGAGGGCGCCCATCGAGACATCCGTCCACCAGTGGGCCTTGTACCGGGTCCGGGCCACCATGTCGAACGGCACCAGGGCGGCCAGGGGCCAGACCCACGGCCGGTCCCGCCCGTACTCCAGCAGAACGGGGGTCACCAGCGCCGCCGTGGCCGAGACATCGCCGCTGGGGAAACTCTGGTGGTGGAGCCCCGAGAACCAGACATTGGGGTTGTCGGACTGGCGCGGCCGCGCGCGCTGGAAGGTCACCTTGAGGCCGGTGGTCGCCACGGCCGAGACCGCCAGGGCGTCCACCGCCTGCCACAGGGTCCGTCCCAGCCGCGACCGGTCACCGGTCCACAGCGCCCCGCCCGCCGTGACGCCGATCAACGCCTCGGGAAACTGCGGACTGCGGGCGAGCGCCCACACGCCGCCGGTGCCCAGCCGCTCGGGACAGTCCACCCAATTGGGGCAGTGCGCGCGGCCGGAGCCGGCCAGGAGGACCAGGGCCAGCGCCGCAAGGGGTGGGCGAGGCCTGCGCATGCCTTCAGCGTACCGCGGCCCGGACCCGGCCATCCTGCGTGCGATAATGCGCGTCGTGCTGGGTGAAGGGACGGATCGGATCAGGGCCCGCCGCGTGCTGGCGACGGGCGTCGCCGGACTGCACGGCAGTCATGAGGCCGCCGCCCTGCTGGGGATGGGCTACACGGTGTACGGCGTGGATGACCTGTCCGGGGGCCGCCGGGAACATGT
>JAHFSL010000295.1 GCA_023265785.1 Candidatus Coatesiibacteriota bacterium
GCCGCTCCCGCCGGCTCCGTCCGCCCCGCCCCCCGCACCCGCGTCGCCCGCGGCCACCGAGCCGGCGGCCGTGGCGCCGGAACCCATCCCACCGCCCGCCACCCCGCCGGCCGCGGCGCAGGCACCGGCCGGGATCCCGGATGCGGGGCGGTACGTGGACATTCTTGACGGGTTGTCGTCCACGGAAGGGATGCGCCAGGCCTTCCTGGTTTCGGGCCAGTCGCTCGTGGCCTCGGGGCGCGCCCCGGGCCCGGACCATGCCGCCAAGATCGTGACGCTCGTCAGCATGCTCTCCGATGTCACCCGCCGCGCCGCGGGGGGGATGAAACAGGGGGACGTGAAGCAGGTGCTGGTGTTCGGCACCGAGGGCATGCTGATGGTGAGCCCCGCCGCGCCGGGGACGCTGGCGGCCGTCGCCGGCGCCGGGGTGAATGTCGGTCGCCTGCGCCTCGCGCTGAACGATTGCCTCAAGCGGCTGGCTGGGGTATCCTAGACTTCCGAAACGTCTATGGATTTCAAGGCGGCACTTCGCGAGACCCTGAGCAATGTGGACGGCGCGGTCGGGGCGGGCCTGATCGGGCTGGACGGCATCGTCGTGGACCAGGTGTCGAGCCGGTCCGACTTCGACATGACCGTGGCGGGGGCCGAGTATGCCACCATCGTCAAGAGCGCCCGCCGGGCCTCGGAGGAATTCGGGATCGGGACCACCAACGAGGTGATGATTTCCACGGAAAAGACCACGATGCTGATGATGACCGTGGGCAAGGACTACTTCGTCGCCCTGGCCATGAACCTGGACGGGAACCTCGGCCGCGGCCGCCTCGAGATCAAGAAGGCCATCGCGAAGTTCGAAAAGGAACTCTAACTCCCGTCCTGGCCGCCGCCGTGGCCGGCCTGGTCCTGCCGCTCGTGCTGATCGGTCCCGCCCTGCTTCCGGGCCGGATCCTGGGAGGCGCTGACTGGACCGACCTCCTCTATCCCCTCATGGCCTTCACCCGGGAGATGCTGGCCGCGACCGGGTCCCTGCCATTCTGGAATCCCCGGATCTTTTCGGGCATGCCGCACCTGGCCTCCCTGAATGTGCTGGCGCTGTATCCCACGGAACTGGCCTCGCTGGCCCTGCCGGTGTCGCCGCCGACATTCTATGCCGCCGACCTCCTGGCGCACTTCGGACTGGCCGCGGCGGGGGCTGCCTGGTGGGCGCAGCGCACCGGGGTCGGCGGGGGCGGGGCCCTGGCCGCCGGGCTGGCCTATGCGTTGGGCGGGCACGCCCTGACGTTGGCGGGGGCGGGCCATCCGCACTGGGTCCGGTGCCTGGCCCTCCTGCCGTGGATGATGGGCGCGCTGGATCACGCGCGGGACGCGGGATCCCGTCGCGCGGCGCTGGCCGCGGGAGCGTTGCTGGGAATCTGCGCGCTTGGCGGGGCCATGCAGTTCGCCGCGTTGGCGGCCCCCGTGAGCGCGTTCTGGCTGGCC
The DNA here is from genome assembly GCA_023265785.1 of Candidatus Coatesiibacteriota bacterium. Lineage (GTDB taxonomy): Bacteria > Oederibacteriota > CAKKQC01 > CAKKQC01 > CAKKQC01 > JAHFSL01. The sequence continues at coordinate 1,477 of JAHFSL010000295.1, forward strand.
GGCGGGGGGCCACTCCCGTTCCGCCACCGGCTGGCCCTGCTGGCGCTGTTTGCGTGCGCCGCCGGGGGGATGGGGGCCGCCCTGCTCCTGCCCGGGCTGGAGTATTACGGGGAGTCCGTCCGGGCCGTGGCGGAACCGGGGCGCGCCGGGGCCTGGTCCCTTTCGCCCTGGGAGATTCCGGGCTGGGTGGTGGCCGGGGCCTGGGGCACGCCGGGGAATTGGTTCGGGCCACACGCCTTCCGGAGTTCAAACGACTATGCCGGCCCGTTGGCCGTCGTCCTGGCGGCGGTCGGTGCGGCGCGACCCCGTGACGCCCATGTCCGGCGCCTGCTCTGGCTGGCCGCGGCCTCGGTCCTGCTGGCCCTGGGGCCCTGGACCCCGGCCGGCCGGGCGCTGGCCGCCCTGCCGGTCTACGGCGGGTTTCGGGCACCCCTGCGGTGGCTCTCCTTTGCCCACCTGGCCCTGGCCCAGCTGATGGCCCGCGGGACGGACGCGGTGTTGGCACGGTCGGGGCAACGGGTGGCCCGCAGGGGGATGGCGGCCTGCCTCGCGTTGATGGTGGCCTGCGCAACCGGCTACGCCGCCGCCGGGTGGATGGGTCGCGCCGCCGCGGACCTGCCGTTCGTCGCCGAACACCTGGCCGAAGGCGGGCGGGGGCGCGGGGAGCTGACGGCGGTCCTCGGCCGGGCGATGGCGGGCGGCACGCTTCGCGCCGGGGCGGCGGGAGTTGCGTTGGGTTGTGCGGCGGCCTCCACGGGACTGGTGCTTCCCGCGTTCGCGCTCGGCGCCGTGGGGACCGCTGACTGGCTGTCAGCCGCCGCCCCGTTCGTCGGCGTGGTCCCCGCCGTGCCGTCCGACCCGGTCGGGGAGGAAGTGGCCCGGCGGACAGAGGCGCCCGGTCCCCCGTTCCGCATCGTCTCCACCGAGGATGCGGGTGCGGCGAATCGGCGGATGGCTGCGGGGCGCGAATATACCTGGGGCTACCACGGCCTCCCCCTGGGGCGCTACGCCCGGTTCTATGCCGGCGCCGTGGCATCCCCTGCCGCGGCCTCCTGGTCGCTCCTGAACGTCCGCTGGCTCGTGGCGGCGGGTGAACAGGAGGACGGCCTGCGGCCCGCGGCGGTCATCGGGCTGGCTCCGGGGGCCAGCGCCTCGCTCTACCTCAATCCGGCTGCCTGGCCGCGCGCGTGGCTCGCGGCCGCCCCGGTCCCCTGCCCCACCCCCGGGGCGGCCTGGGACGCCATGCAGGCGCCGGGCTGGACGCCGGCCCGGGCGCCCGTGGAGGGACCGCTCCCACCGCTTGCCACCCCAGGTCACGGGGACATCGCCTGCGCGTTCGGTCCCGATGCGCTCCGTGCCACGGTGCGGGTGACCCAACCCGGGCTCGTCGTCTTTTCTGAAATTTGGTACCCGGCCTGGAAGGCCTGGGTGGACGGCCGCCGGGTGCCACTCCTGCGGGCGTACGGGTGCCTCCGTGCGGTGGCCGTCCCGGGCGGCGGGCACGCGGTGACGATGCGGTACGACAGCTGGACGGCCAAGGTCGGCGCGTGGCTGACCCTGCTGACCGTGGCGGCCCTGGCGGGCCTTGCCGTACCCGGGCATCGCGGGATGCGGGCGGCGGCGGCATGAGGGGGCGGTGGGGGGCCGGTCTCGGGCTCGTGATGGTGCTGTCCGGGCGCGCGGCCGCCGGGCACGGTGACCTCTGCTTTCCGGTGGAGGGATGGGCCCTGGTGGGGCGTTGGCATGTGGGCTCGGCCGCCCGGTCGGGGCGCGAGGGCTGGGCCGTCCGCCCGCGCGCCGACCGCGATTGGAGGAAGGTCCGGGTTGGCGCGAACCTGCCGGCCGCCGCCTGCTGGCTTCGGGCCACGACCGATTGGGAATCCGCCCGGTGGCGCGACCCGGTGGTGGTACTCGACTCCCTGCCCGCGGGGGCACGGGTCTACCTGAACGGCGCCGCGCTGGAGGGGGCCGGGCCCTGGCCCGCGGCATTGCGCCGTGGCACCAACCTGGTCGCCCTGTCCCTGCCCCCGGCCCCGGCGGGCGTCGTTCCCGCGCCGCGCCTGCGGATCCGCGCGATCCGCCGGACCGACGGCGGGGAAGCCACGGTGGCATCCCCGTCGGCGTGGCGCGTTCGGGCGGACGAGGTGGCGCAGGCCCTGCCGGCGTCCTGGTTGCATGGCGAGGGAACGGGGGATTGGCGCGTGGCGCTGACCGGCCCGCTGGGCGGAGATGAACGGTGGCTGGCCGGTTCGCCGGCCTGCGTTCTCGCCTCGGTGGATCTGCCGTCCTACTGGCGGTCGCACCCGGTGAGCCTCTGGCTCCACGGGATCCCGGGTCGGCCCGACGTGTGGGTCAACGGCCGCCTGATCGCGCCGGCCCTGGTCCCGCCCGCCCGGTTGGACCTTTCCGGGATCCTCCGTCTCGACGGGCACGATACCCTCTGCCTGGCCTATGCCGAGCCCCCGCCGCCCGGTGACTCCGATGCGGGCTGGGGCGTGGCTGCCTTCCACTGGGCCGCCTCCCCGTCCCCGCCCCGCCTCCCCGGGGGCGCCACCCTGGTGGTGGCCGAGACGGCCTGGGCGGGGACGCCGGGCTTGCGTCACGCCCTGCGGTACGCCGGGGAGGTCCTGGCGGTGAGTGCCACGCCGTGGCCCCTCACGCTGGCGCACCCGTGGATGCCGCCGGAGATCCAGCCGGAGGCTGCGGGTGCGCTCGTGTCGG
>JAHFSL010000024.1 GCA_023265785.1 Candidatus Coatesiibacteriota bacterium
TTCCGGTCATCCTGGAGGCCGCCGACGGGACCGTCTGCGTCAGCTGGAAGGACAACGGCCGCCTGATGTGGGAATGCTTCGATGCGGCGGGACTTCCGTGGGGCCTCCCGGGGGTGGTGACGGCGGCCAACCCGCACCGTCACGCCGGCGTCGTCACCGTGTCCGGCGGGTTCCTCCTGATTGACTAGCCGCTAGGCCCGGACGGCCTCCACGGTGCCGCGGCGGCGGGCGCGCTCGGCGGCAAAGACCATCAGGTGCGACTCCAGCGTTTCATCGGGGCCGGAGAGGATGCGGGACTGGTCGCGGTGGGCCACGGCCGCCACGAAGCTCTCCATCATTCCGAGGTCGCCGCCGCCGTGGCCGCCCAGGATCCCGTCCTTCGCGGTCTCGGTGTCGATGCGGTCGGTTGTCCCGGCGAGGAAATCGTGGAGATGGAGGTGCCGGCCATCGCCGGTGATCTCGCCCTTGGTCCCGAACAGCCGGACCTCGCGGTCGCGCTGGCGGGTGAACGCGGTCATCGTGAAGGACGCGGAGCGGCGGCCCGCGAACTCCATGTTCACCACCTGGTGATCCACCACATCGTTGTCACACGCCCAGACGCACCGTCCGTACGGGCCTTCGCGGAGGGCCCGGACGACCCCGGCCCGGGAGAAGTCCTGGGTGATGACATCCAGTGGCCACCACCGCTGGCGCCGGGCCTGCATGCCCAGGTAGAGCTTCTTCGCCGAGTAGGCGCAGGTCTTTTCGATCCGGCAGGACAGGCAGCGCGTTCCGGCGCCCCTGGGCCGCTCCGCCTTCCGGAAGTGCTTGAGGGCGCCAAAGGAACTCACCCGGGTGCAGGTCGCCCCCATGACATGGCGGAGCCAGTCCAGGTCATGGCACGACTTGGCCAGCAACATGGGGGAGGAGCCTCGCTCGTTGCGCCAGTTGCCCCGCACGAAGGAGTGGGCCTGGTGCCAGAACCCGACGGGCTCGAGGAGCTGGATGCTGACAAGGTCGCCGATCCGCCCGGACGCAAGGACGGCCTTCAGCGCCCGGGTGTATCGGGTGTACCGCATGACATGACAGACGCCGAAGATGACCCGGGCGCGCTTGACGGCGGCGACGATCCGGCGGCACTCGCGTTCCGTGGGGGCCATGGGCTTCTCGAGCATGATGGCGTAGCCCTGGCGGGCGAATCGTATCGCGGGCGCGGCGTGCATCCGGTCCTGGGTCGCGATGATGACCGCGTCGGCCAGCCTGGGGGCCGCCGCAAGGTCCTCCCACCGGGTGAAGACGGCCGACGGGGGAATCCGGTGGTCGCGCGCCAGCCGGTCCCGGTAGAACGGCCGGGGCTCGGCGACGCCGACAATCCGGGCCTGCCCCGGGTGGGTGAGGGCGAACGAGGCGTACCCGGTTCCCCGCCCCCCGGCGCCGGCGACCACCAGCGTGACGGGTTTCACGCCCCCCATCCTATCACTCGCTGCGCAGGGCTTCCGCGGGGGCCAGCGCGGCCGCGCGCCGGGCGGGCCAGAATCCGAACAGGATGCCGACGCCGGCCGAGAAGCCGAACGACAGCAGGATTGAGAAGGGTGTCACGACCACCGTCCACTGGAGGATCTTCGCCATCCCGAAGGCGACCGCTCCACCCAGGAGAATGCCGATCACCCCGCCGGTGACGCTGATGGCCGCCGCCTCGGAGAGAAATTGGACGAGCACGTCGGATCCGCGGGCCCCGACGGCCTTGCGCAGGCCGATTTCGCGGGTCCGCTCGGTCACCGTTACCAGCATGATGTTCATGATCCCGATGCCGCCGACCATGAGGCTGATGACCGCGACCACGGCCAGGAGCGCCGACATGGTGTCCGACATGCTCGACAGCGCCTGCCGCCACTGCATCTCGTTGCGCACGCTGAAGGCGTCGTCCTTCCCGCCCTTGAGCCGGTACCGGCGGGAGAGGAACGCCTTGATGGCGTCCATCAGTTCGTCCACGTCCGCGCCGGCCGCGAATTGGACGTCAATCTGGTCCACGAACCGCTTGCCGGACATCCGGTACATGGCGGTGCCCAGCGGCACGAGCATGATGTTGTCAGGGTCCCACCGTCCACCGCCGCCCTTCTCCGGCAGGAGCCCGATCACCGTGAACGGCACCCGGTTGAGCCGGACGGTCGTCCCGACCGGGTTCTCCCCGTCGGCGTAGAGCTGGCGGATCACGGAGGCGCCGAGCAGGAGGACCCGGGCCCGGCTCCGGTCCTCGGCCTCGGTGAAGAACCGTCCCGCCACGGGATGCCAGGCCCGGACTTCGGCATAGGGCGGGGTGCACCCGATGGCCATGTCCGGGCTCCAGTCCTTGCCGCGATAGGTCAGCGATCCGCCACTCCAGACCATGGGCGCGGTGCAGACGATTCCGGGGTGCGCGCGCACCAGCGCGGCCGCGTCGGCGGTGGTCAGCCGGGTGATGACGCCGTCGCTCCCGCGTCCGTGCGGCTGGTACCACTCGGCGCGCACGGAGAGGACATTGGTGCCGAACTTGGACATCATCGCGCTCAAGCTTTCCTTCGCGCCGGTGCCGATGGCCAGCATGGCGATGACGGCGGCCACGCCGATGGTGATCCCCAGGGTGGACAGCGCCGCGCGGGCCTTGTTCGCGGCCAGCGAGGTCATGGCCTCGGCCAGGTGGCCCCGGGCATGAACGGCGAGGGGGGTCAGCGCGGTTCGCCACCGTGCCAGAGGCGCCCCGAGGCCCCGGGCGGCGGATCGGGTGGCTCCGGCGCGGACCGCCGGGACCGGTCCGACCAGTGCCCCCGTCCCGGCCGCCGCCCGGCCGACGGCCAGGCCGCGCTGACGGCGGTCCCACAGGACCCGGCCGTCCCGCATCCAGATCACCCGGCGGGCATACGCCGCAACCTCCTCCTCGTGTGTCACCAGGATGATGGTCAGCCCCGCCCGGTTGAGGCGGGTGAGCAGGTCGAGGATTTCCCGCTGGGTGTGCGAATCGAGGTTCCCGGTGGGCTCGTCGGCGAGGATCAGGCTGGGCGCGTTGACCAGTGACCGGGCGATCGCGACCCGCTGCTGCTGTCCGCCCGAGAGTTCCCCGGGCCGGTGCGTCAAGCGATTGGAGAGCGCGAAGGCCCGGGCCAGCGCCTCGGTCCGGCCACGCGAGGCGGCCCGGGTGGCCCCGCCACCGTACAGGAGGGGCAACTCGATGTTGTCGCGGGCCGAAAGCCGGGGGAGGAGATTGAACTGCTGGAACACGAACCCCACCGTCCGGCCGCGCAGGGCAGCCAGCGCGTCGTCATCCAGCCCGGCGGCCTCGTGCCCCAGTAATTTGTACGATCCGGCATCAGGAACATCCAGGAGGCCCAGCAGGTGCATGAGCGTGGACTTGCCCGACCCCGACGGCCCCATGATGGCCACGAATTCGCCCTCCCGGATGGTGAGGGACACTCCCCGGAGCGCCCGGACCGGAGTGGCGCCGAGCCAGTAGGTCTTGGCGACGCCGTGGAGCCGAATCAGCGCGTCGGGTCCCGACGTCCGGCCCGGGGCCCGCGTCCGGCGCGCCGGCGGGAGCCGCCTCACTTCTTCTTCTTGCCGCCCCACTTGGGCATGAACGGACTGCTGGTGTTGGAGAGCGAGGAGGGGGGCAGACCGTGGACATTCACCAGGAGGATCTCGCCCGTGGCGAGCCCCTTGGTGATCTCCACCAGTGCGCCGTCATTGAGGCCGAGTTCGACCGGCCGAGCCGCCGGCGGGCCTTTCGCCGCCTTCACCAGGACCTGGAGTTTCCCGCCCTTTTCCGTCAGCGCTTCCGCCGGAACGGCGACCACTTGGCGCCGCTCCGTCACGATGACGGCGACGGTCGCGGTCATGCCCGAGCGCAGGACCCGCGGGTCCTTGAGCAGGGCGACCTCGATATCGTAGACAGTCACATTGTTGTTGGTCCGCGCCTCGTAGGCCAGGTGGTCAAGCCGGCCGGGGAGCTTCAGGTCCGGGTAGGCGTCGAGGCTGACCTCCACGGTCTGCCCTACACGCACCTTCGCCATGTCGGTCTCGTCCACCTGCGCGCGCACGATGAGCCGGTCGGCCATCACCAGCGGCGCGGTACCGGTGCCGCCGGTCTGCCCCGGCTCGGCCCGCCGGGCAATGATGAACCCGGGAAGCGGGGCCACCAGCGGGGTGGGCTTGTAGATGTCCTCCCACTTCCTGACCTCCTCGGGCCCCCGTGCGCGGGCGGCATCCAGCAGGGCGGCGCGGTCGTAGGAGGAGATCCAGGCCAGCACCTGGCCCTTGCGGATCTCGTCGCCTTCGTGCACCAGGATCTGGTCAATGCGGCCGGCGACCGGCAGGGTCAGCTCGATCCGGTTCTGGGGGCTGACATCGGCTGCGGCGCTGACCGTGAGCCTGAGATCGGCCAGTCCGACCGGCACCTCGCGGTACTCAATCTTCGGTTCGGGCGGCTTGCGGAACGCCCGCCAGCCGCCGAACGCCAGCAGGAGGGCGGCCGCACCGCCCGCGACCAGGAGCCACCGGCGCCGGCGCGGCCCCCGGGGGACCAGCCGGGAGGGCCGCCAGCCCGGGATTAGGGCGCGGCTCATTCCGCGAAACCCCGGCCCAGCGCCTCGCGCCAGCCCGCCTCCGCGTTCAGCGCGTCCCGCCGCGCGGCAACCTCGTTGCGTTCGGCCGAGACGACCTCGTCCTCAATCTGGGTCCATTCCTGGAACCCCAGCCGCCCGTTGGCGTACTGGGCCCGCCCAATCTCCGCCCGGGCCCGGGTGGCCTCAAGGAATTGCCGGTTGACGGCCAGCTCCTCGTCGGCATCCTGCCACCCGACCCAGGCGGCCTCCAGGCTGGTGCGCGCCTCGCGCCGGGCTCCCGCCAGTCCGGCCTCGGCCGACTCCCGTGCCTCCCGCGCCGCCGCCAGTCCGAAGGCATCCCGGCCGCCGTTGAACAGGTTCCACGAGGCGGAGACCCCCGCGCTCCAATTGCGGGTCCGGTCCGGGAACCAGCCGGGGCCGTCCCGGCCGGCCGAGGCGTTGGCGTCCAGGTCGGGCCAGAACGGGGCCACCGCGGACCAGACCGAGGCGTGGGCCTCGTCCACGGAAGATTCCGCCTCCACCACGGCCGGCACCACCCGGGCGAGGGTGTCCAGATCGGGGGCGGCGGGCGGCGCGTCAACGGCCCACGTGCCCGACACGGCGAGGTTGCCCACGGCATCACGGCCCAGCAGCTGGGCCAGCCGCCGCCGGGCCAGCGTGAGCGCGCGTCGGGCCCGAGCCTCCTCGAATCCCGCCCGCCGGGCCACCGCTTCGGCGCGCATGGCGGAGCCCTTGTCCTCCCGGCCGCCCTCATAGCGGAGCCTGACCAGATCGGCGTTCCCCAGGCTGCGGCGGGCGATGGCGGTCTGGACCTCCACGTTCGCCTGGCCGAAGAGCACATCCACGAAGGCGCGCCGCAGGCGCTGGCGGACGTCCGCCTCGGCCTGGACGGCCCGCGCCGCCGCCAGCCGCGCGGCGGCCGCCGCACGGGTGACGTCCGCCAGCGTGGCGAACCCGGAGAAGAGGGATTGTGACGCCGTGAGCCGCGCGGACCAGGAGGCGTTGAGGTCGCGATACCACAATCGCTTCTCCGTGGCGCCGTCGGACGCCGTGAGCGAGGCGCCGGCCCGGGGGAGGAATCCGCCGAAGGCGGCGTTGCGCCGGTCGCGGGCGGCGGCGAGGTCCGCGCGGGCCTGCCGGAGCGACGGGTTCGCCCGGAGGGCCTCCGCCACGCAGGTTTCCCACGTGAGCGTTACGGCCGTCGCGTCGGCAGTTGCCGAGACGCGGGCGGCCAGTGAGAGGGAGGTGGCAAGGAGCATGAAGGACGGCGGGCCCATGGGAATTAGACGAATGCTAGCGCGGAACGTGTCGGTCGGCCCAGCCGGGCGGCGGGGCGGGTGCCTACTTCGTTTTGGGGGCAGGGACCGGCTTGACCGGGGTCTTCGCCGGCACGGCCGCAGGAACCTTGGCGGCCGGAGCCGCTGGCGCAACGGCCGGGGTGGCGGATGGAGCGGGCGCGGGGCTGATGGACGCGGCCGTGGAGGACATCACCCCGCTGGGCACCAGGGTCGTCCCCGAGGTCGGGACCGGGCTGGCCTGTACCGTCGGGAACGGGGCCTGCGCGGGCGCATCCTCGATGTTGGAAGAGATGACGATCTGCTTCTGCGGCGTCTTGGGATCGTTGGAGTGAATCCAGATGGTCCGCGTCTGCGAGCCGTGCCGGCCGCGGGGGTCGAACGTGACCTTGAGGCGGGTTTCCTCACCGGGCTTGAGGAACTGGTGGTCCATCACCGCGGCGGTACAGCCGCAGGAGGTCTGGACCCGGGCGATATTCAGCCCCGCCCCGCCGGTGTTCTTGACCTTGAACACATGCTCCACCGGGGCCGCGGCCGTGATGGTGCCCCAGTCGTGCTTGTCGGCGTCCACCCAAACGACAGGATCGGGAGACTCGGGCTTGAATCCCCCTGGCAGGCAGGAGGTGATGGACAGCGCGGCGAGGAGCACGGGGGCAAGTTTTCGAAGCATGGGGACATTGTACGGGCGGCGGCGGGAGGGAGGCAAGCGGGCTGGTCAGGGGCTTCGCCACCCATGTGACAAAGCGGGCCATTGACCCCTTCCCACAGGGGTCCGGCGGGAGCCATAACACAATTGAACCCGGGGACGGCCCCGGGGAGGAGGCTGACATGGAAATCACGGATGTCCGGGTGTATCTCAAGGAAGGGGGGCGGACGCTCAAGGCGTTTGCGAGCGTCACCCTGGATGGCGCATTTGCGGTGCGCGACCTCAAGGTGGTGGACGGGAAGAAGGGGCTGTTTGTCTCGATGCCCAGCCGCAAGCGGACGGACGGGACCTACCAAGACCTGGCGTTTCCGGTCACGAAGGAACTCCGGGAAACCCTGCATGGCCGGGTTCTCGAGGCGTACCGCCAGGCCACGGAAGGGAAGGGCGACTAGCCCCGCAGGGGGCTAGTGCCGCTTGGCGGCGCGGCCCTCCCGGCGCTGGCGGACCCGCTCGCGGCGTTCCGCCATGCGCCGGTGGCGCTCGGCGTGCCGCGTGATCCGCTCGCGGAGGACGGGATGCCCGTCGAGGAAGGCCTTGAGGTCAGGATCGGCCTGGTCGAGCCGGCCCTCGCGGGCCAGCCGCCGCAGGGCGCGCACCTTGTCCATCCCGCCGGAGGCGTGGAGCTCCCGGTGCTCGCGGGCGCGATCGCGGATTTCCGCGAGACGCTCCCGCAGGGCGGCGCGCCGCTCGTCCTGCAGGAACGCGCGGAGGGCGCGCGGCCGGCGCTCGCCGCGGCCCACGGAAGTCTCCTGCCCCTCGGGAACATCCACGGCCTCGGCCTCGTGGCCCTGGGCGTCCATCCCGGCGGTGGCGACGGTGCCCTCGAGGACGGACACCGTGCTGGTTTCGTCCTCGGCTTCCACGGAGAAGGTCGTGCCTTTGACCGCGGCGACCGCGGTGCGGGTGTCCACCTTGAATCCCGGGGAGCCGCTGCCCAGGACGGCGAAGGACGCGAACAGCTTGCCGGCCAGCAGGGACACCTGGCCGAAGAAGCTCCCCGTCTTGGGGTCCGTTTTCGCCGTCCGGATCACCAGGGCGGTCCGCTCGCCGAGCTTGAGCAGGTGCTGGCCGACGAAGCTGATCGTGGCATGGGCGCCCACGGCCGTCTTGACCTGGTCGCCCTCGAAGAGGTCCAGGTCCTCCTCGCCGTCCACGGTCTCGCCGGTCTTCGCCCGGATCACGTCCACATCGCCATCCGCATCGGCGATTTCGGCCAGCGGCGCGGGCTTGACGGCCACGGGTGCCGGCTTGGCAGCGATGGGGATGGGCTTGGGCGGCTGGGCCACGGCGGTGGTGGCCGCGACGGCGCGGATCGGGAGCGAGCCCAGCAAGGCGCCGAGGGACAGAAGAAGCCGGGAAGAGTGGTAAGCCTGCATCGCGGTCATTGTACCGCTTCAGCCGCGGCCTGCCCGACGGCCGACGGTCGCGCCTCGCGTGGGGGCCGCCGCGCGGGCACGGTCAGCGTCACGGTGGTGCCCTCGCCGTACCGGGATTCAATCGCCAGGGTGCCGCCCTGATCGGCAACCAGCTGCCGGGAAATGGCGAGCCCCAGCCCGGTGCCGCCGGGGCGCCCGGATTCGAACCGGTGGAACAGCCGTTTCAGCCGGTCGGGCGGAATGCCCTGCCCGGTATCCCGGACGATCAACACACTCTGGGCCCCCCGGGCTTCCCCCAGCAGGGTGATGACCTGTGGCCGGGCGGGGTGCGGGTGCTGGATGGCGTTGTCGAGCAGGTTGACCAGGACCTGGTGGAGGGCATCGGGATCGGCCCACACCGGCACCCGGCCGGTCGCTTCGATGGCGAGGCTGACGCGCGGCGTGCGCTGGTCCCATTTCATCCGGATGAATTCAGTCGCGCGGGTGAGCACCGCCTGGCCGTCCTGCGCGGAGGGGCGGAGGAGCCCACGCCGTTCACGCGCGAACGAAAGGAGGCCCTCCAGCATGCGCGCGATCCGGTCAATCTCGCGCGAGGCGGTGGCGACCTGGCGGGAGAGCCGGGCGCGGGCCTCGGGTGCCGGTGCCCGGGCGGGGGAGCCCACCATCTCCAGGGTGATGGCGATCGTGGTGAGCGGGTTCCTGATTTCGTGGGCGACCTCCGCCAGGGAGGTCCCCAGCTCGGCCTGACGGCGCTGTTCCGCCAGCCGCGCCTCCTGCCGGGCCAGTTCCTCCACCAGCGGTCCCGGGAGTTCCTGGGAGGCGTAGACCGCCCCGCCGAGAACGATGAGTTGGAGGACCAGCACGAAAACGGTCCAGGCAAGGTACTCTCCCGGCAGCCACAGGATGACGGGGACCGGCCGAACCCACCAGGTTACGGTGACGAGCAGAAGGCCGGCGATGGCGATGCCGCCGTAGACGACGGACTTCCGCATGTCGCGGTCCAGATAGTAGATCGTGGAAATGGAGACCGGCAGGACGCAGACGAACGGGCTCATGATGGCCCCGGTGAAATAGATGGCGGCCAGCACGGTCGCCAGGTCCAGGTTGAGCAGGCGGAAGGCGGCGCGGCGGACATCGCCGGTGCGCACGGCGATGGCGTGCACAATCAGATTTCCGGCCAGCGCCAGCAGGCTGCACCAGAACAGGGGGCGGGGGTCAAACGGCAGGCGAATGCCGGACGCCCAGAACAGGGCGAAGGGGAGATTGATGTACCGGACCCACAGGTTCTGGCGGAGCATGCGTTCAGACACGGGGTCCGCGTATCCTACCCCGTTTCCAGGGGGTGCGGGCCGGGCGGATTGCGCCGCGCCGCCGCCGGGTGCGACAATGGCGGCCTCCCATGGCGGAAACCCTGATCGCTCCCCACGGCGGTACGCTGGTCTCGCTCCTGGCGGCCGGGGCCCGGGCCGTAGCGCTGGAGGGTGAGGCCGCCGGCCTGCCCGCGTGGACGCTGACGCCGCGGCAGGCTTGCGATTTCGAACTGCTGGTCACGGGCGGGTTCTCGCCCCTGCGCGGGTTTCTGGGCCGGCCGGACTGGGAGTCCGTGTGCGCGCGGCTCCGGTTGGCCGACGGGACGCTCTGGCCAATCCCAGTCACGCTCGACGTGTCCGAGGAGGCCGCGGGCGCCCTCCGCCCCGGCGGCCGCCTCGCCCTCCGGGATGCCGGCGGCACCCTACTGGGAATCCAGGCCGTGACGGATGTCTGGCGGCCTGACCGGGAGGCGGAGGCGCGGGCCGTGTTCGGCACGACGGATCCGGGCCACCCCGGGGCCGCTGCGATGGTCCAGAAGTCCCATCCCGTCTATGTTGGGGGATCCGTCGAGGCCGTGCGGGTGCCCGCCCACGATGATTTCGGGGACCTGCGGCTCACGCCTGCCCAGGCCCGCGTGGAATTTTCCCGGCGGGGATGGGGCCGGATCGTCGCGTTCCAGACCCGGAATCCCCTGCACCGCGCCCACGTGGAACTCACCTTGCGGGCGGCCAAGTCCGCCCAGGCCCACCTGTTGATCCATCCGGTGGTGGGCATGACGAAACCCGGCGACGTGGATCATGTCACGCGGGTGCACTGCTATCAGGCCCTCCTGCCCCACTACCCGCCCGCCACGACGATGCTGGCCCTCCTGCCCCTGGCCATGCGGATGGGAGGCCCGCGCGAGGCCGTCTGGCACGCCATCATCCGCAAGAACCACGGTTGTACCCATTTCATCGTGGGCCGGGACCATGCGGGCCCGGGGAAGGACGCGGCGGGCAAGCCCTACTACGGACCCTATGACGCCCAGGAGCTGCTCCGCCAGCACGAGAAGGAATTGGGCGTGGCCATGGTGGAGTTCAAGATGATGGTGTACGTCGAGGCGCTCGACCAGTATTTCCCCGACGACGAGGTGCCGGCGGGCCAGACCACCGTCGCAATTTCCGGAACCGAATTACGGCAGATGCTGAAAGAAGGCCGCGAGATTCCGCGCTGGTTCACCTATCCCGAGGTGGCCGAGGTCCTGCGCGCGAACCCCAACCCACCCGTCTGACGGGTCAGGGGCGGGTCATGGGGAGGACGGCGCGGTGGGGGATGTGGCCGGTGACGGCCGCGGACCACGCCCGGGTCGGACTCCTGGCCGCCGTGGCCACCGGCCTGGTGTTCACCGCGGTCGCCGGGCGGCGCGAGACGGTGGTCGAGCGGGTGGTCGAGGAGGCGGTCGCTCCCCCCGTCCGGCTCCTGCGCACCGCCGACCTGGCCCGTGGTTGGGAAGTCATCCTGGAAGAGGGCCGGCCCGGGGTGGCCCTGACATTTGTCCGGGACCGGATCCGGGGCGGAATGCCGCTGGGACGCGAGGTGGTGGAACGGCGGCTGGTGCGTGAGCCCCATCGTGAGGTCCGGCTCGTCGGCACGAATCAGGACGACAATGCCATCCACGCCCCCCGCCTGACCCGGGCGGTTCGGGCCCACCGGATGCTGGCGACCGCCTATGATCCGGGGCCCCACGACAACGGCTGGGACAACGCGGGAACGACCAAGCTCGGGTGGCGGACCCGCCGGGGCATTGCCGCCGTGGACCCGAGCGTCATTCCCCTGCGCACGCTCCTGTTCGTCGAGGGCTACGGGCTGGCCTGGGCCGGTGACACGGGTGGCGCCATTAAGGGGGACCGGCTGGACCTGTGCTTCAACCGCACCGAGGAGGCCGAGCGGTGGGGCCGCCGGCGCACCCGGGCCTGGGTCCTGGAGGGCGGCCGGGACTAGCGGAGGCGGCGCAGGAGGACGAGGTAGAGGGCGATGCCGAGGATGAGCAGGACCGCGAGGGGCACGGATGCGGTCGCTGCGATGACCACCCAGAAGGGGCGTTGCCCGTGGGCGAACGGCCAGGTCATGCCCCAACAGCCGACGAGGGCCAGGGTGCCGGCCAGCGTGAGCGCCGCGGGGACGCGATGCGCCTCGCGGGGCGAGAGGGGCGCGCCACCCTGGGCGCGCACCACCGCGTGGAGCCACCGGGTGCGGAGGAACGCGACCCCGAGCGCCACGCAGGCCAGCCCGGTGGCCGCCAGGCCCCACGGGAAGGGCGGCAGGGTCTCGTCCATGCCCGTATTGTACTTGACGCTCACACGGACCCCCGCGTAAGATTTGCCGGTCAGATGCCCAACGCCCCGGCCGTCGAGAAGGTGGTGATCATCGGGGGCGCGTGCGCCGGCTACACGGCCGCCATCTACACCGCGCGGGCCGCACTCAACCCCCTCCTGATCGTCGGGGACCTGGACGGGGGCCAGCTCTCCCAGACCTCGGATGTGGAGAATTTTCCGGGGTTTCCGGAGGGCATCATGGGGCCCGATCTGATGCTGAAATTCCGGGCGCAGGCCGAGCGGTTTGCCACCCGGATCGTGAGCGGCCTCGTCACGAAGCTGGAGGTCGCCGCCCGGCCGTTCACGCTGAGCACGGCCGACGGGGACACCCTGCGGGCGGAGGCGGTCATCATCGCGACCGGCGCCACGGCCCGGTGGCTCGACCTGCCCAGCGAACAGCGCCTGCGGGGGAAGGGCGTCTCGGCCTGCGCCACGTGTGACGGCTTCTTCTTCAAGGGCAAGGCGCTGGCCGTGGTCGGAGGAGGCGACTCGGCCATGGAAGAGGCCACCTTCCTCACGAAATTCGCGAGCGCGGTGACCATCATCCATCGCCGGGCGGAATTCCGGGCCAGCCGGATCATGCTGGCCCGGGCGAAGGCGAATCCGAAGATCGCCTTCCTGCTCGACTCCGGCGTGGAGGAGGTCGTGGGCGCCGGCAAGGTGGAGGGCCTCCGGGTGAAACACCTGCCGACCGGCCGGGTCACCGACCTGGCGGTGCAGGGACTCTTCCTGGCGATCGGCCACCAGCCGAATACCGGGTTCCTGCGGGGCATCGTGGACCTGGACGAAAGGGGGTATGTCCTCGTCCGGGAGCACACGATGACCTCCGTGCCCGGGGTCTTCGCGGCGGGCGATGTTGCGGACTCCCGCTACCGGCAGGCCATTTCGGCGGCCGGGTCGGGCTGTATGGCCGCCATTGACGTCGAACGCTGGCTGGCCGACCACGAGTCCTCTGCTTAAGGACCTTTCTTCTCCGATTTTCTCCAAATTGAAACCGCTAATTAAAGGAGACACCTACCATGGCTGTTGAACGTGCCGGGGCCATCACCTTCAAGGGAAATCCCCAGACCCTGCTCGGACCCGAACTGAAACCCGGCGATGCCGCGCCGGAGGCGAACCTGATCGCTCCCGACATCTCCGGGGTCAAACTTCTGGAATCCACCGCCGGCAAGGTGCGGCTGGTCAGCGTCGTGCTCTCGCTGGACACGGGGATCTGCGACACCCAGACGAGGAAGTTTGAGGAGGAATTGGCCAAGCACCCGAACTTGGCGGTCATTACGGTGAGCATGGACCTGCCGTTCAACCAGAAGCGCTACTGTGGTGCCGCCGGGGTCAAACAGACGGTTCTCTCGGACCACAAGTATGGGGAGTTCGGCAAGCTGTACGGCATCCTCGTCAAGGAACTCCGGATGCACGGCCGGGCGGTCTTCGTGATCGGGTCCGACAACAAGATCGTGTATGCGGGCTACAACAAGGAAATCGGCGAGGCCCCGAACTTCGACGCCGCGCTGGCGGCGCTCCAGACCGCGAAATAATCCTTCCGGTCGAGCCGACCCGGGCCGGCTGGCTGGCGGCCAGCCGGTCGCTGGTGACCGGGGC
>JAHFSL010000296.1 GCA_023265785.1 Candidatus Coatesiibacteriota bacterium
ATTCGACATAGCGCCGCTGGCCCTCGGCGTAGAGCGTGTCAAAGGCCAGGGAGGACTTGCCGGAGCCCGACAATCCCGTGATGACGATCAGCTTGTCCCGGGGCAGGGTCAGCGAGACGTTCTCGAGGTTATGTTCCCGCGCCCCGCGGATGACAATGCTCTGGCCGGCCATGGTACGACTGGCGAGCCCTAGGCTAGAACCCGAATTCTTCCTTCATGGCGAGATACTGGATGAACTTGTCCAGGTTCTCGACCGACAGCACGACCACCGAGTTGTTCTGGACATCGATAATCTTGCTCGTCTTGAGCTTCTCGAGCACCTCCCGGACCTTGCCGGGCTCGTCCTGCAGGCCGACATCCTTGGCGATTTCGGCTTCTCCAAACGGCATGTCAAACTTCGTTCCCGCCGGGCCTTTTACGCCGTGCTGGTGGCAGGCCAGGAGGATCCGGTTCGCCACCCGCCGGTTGATGTCCTTGATGAGCAGGTTCGCGAGCTTGCCATTGGTGTCCCGCAGGCGGTTGCTCATGTTCTTCAGGATCTTGCGGACGATGGCCGGGTTGGACTGCACATGCAGGTCGAAGGTGCGCTCGTCGAGCAGGATCAGCCGGGTCTCCTCGACCGCGCGGCAGTGGGCGGAACGCGTGGCCTTGTCAATGATGGCCATTTCGCCGAAGAAGTCGCCGGGGCCGTAGTACGCGAGGTTCTGGTCGCCCTTGGGCGTGTTCAAGAACGCCTCGACCCGGCCCGACTGGATGATGAACATGTGCTCGCCCGGGTCGCCCTGCTTGAAGATGAGTTCACCAGCCCGGAACACCTTCGCGAACTTCTCGAATGTTTCGCCGCCTGCTGCCACGCTGGTTCCTCCTCGACTGACGGATGAACGATTTTAGCAGGGCAACCGGCTCCCCCGCAATGCCGCCGGAGCCCCCCGTCAGGGAGGCGGAAACCTATGCCCGTTCAGGACGGCGGTGAGTCCGCCGTCAGCCGTCACGACCGACCCGGTCATGGCTGCGGCCGCCGGGGACGCCAGGAACACCGCCACCCGCGCGATCTCCTCCGGCGTGGCCACCCGGCCCGCGGGCTGGACGCCGCTCCAATAGGCCTTCTTTCCCGGGTCGGCGAAGAAGGCCTCGGTCATCGGCGTCCCCACCCAGCCCGGGCACAGCGCATTGGCGCGAATACCGTCCCGCGCGTAGTCAATCGCGATGGACTTGGCGAGCATGATGGCGCCGCCCTTGGAAGCGCAGTAGGCCGCCAGGTTCGGCTCGGTCTGGAACCCGTTGACCGATGCGGTGATCACGATCGCCCCGCCTTTCCGCCTCTGCATCGCCGGCACGGCGGCGCGGCAGGACCGGAACACGCCTGTGAGGTTCGCCCCGATCACCCGGTCCCAATCCTCATCGGTGGTGTCAAGCAGGACCTTGTCCACTTCGACCCCGGCATTGGCATGGAGGATGTCGAGACCGCCCCATGCCTCCTCGGCCCGGGCCACCATCGCGAGGCAGTCCGCGGTCAGGGAGACATCACACCGTATGAACGCCGCCGTGACGCCGGTCGGGTCGATCGACCGGGCGACCGCCCGGCCCTTGTCCTCTTGCACATCGGCGACCAGCACGGCGGCGCCAGCGGCGGCGAATGCCCGGGCCGACGCCTCACCGATGCCCGAGGCCGCCCCGGTCACGATTGCAACCTGGCCCACGAGGTCCGGCATCAGCGCGCCTTGCGGCCGACCTTCGGTGTCGCCGTGGCCCCCCCGCCCGTGAACCCGCGCCGGTGCCACTCCGGGTCCCAGAGGTTGAAGAAGACCTCCTTGACGGGATGGGCCTTGATGACATCAAGGTTAAGTTCCACGCCCAACCCGGGCTGCCGGGGCGGGAGAAAGTGGCCGTCGGTGACCCGGGGGAACCCGATGACCGCGTCCCGCACGTGCGGTTCGGCGAAGTCGTCAAAGCACTCCTGCACCTTGAGGTTCTGGATGGTAAACCCGGCGTGGACCGAGGCCGCGGTGCAGATCGGTCCCTGCGAGTTGTGCGGCGCCACCGGCACATAGTGGGAGTCGGCGATGGCCGCCATCTTCTTCAACTCCAGGATGCCCCCGCAGTGGATGACATCGAATTGGGCGATGTCCACCTTGCCGTGCTCCAGCAGGTCCCGCGCCCCCCACCGCGTATAGACGCGCTCCCCCGCCGCCACCGGCATCAGCGGGGTGATGGCCGCACCGGCCCGTGCCAGTACATCGTAGTTGTCCGGCGGCACCGGCTCCTCGAACCAGCCGGGCCGGAACGGCGCCAGCTCCCGGGCCACCGCGGCCGCGGTCGCCACCGAGAACCGGCCGTGCCCCTCGACGAAGATATCCAGATCGGGTCCGCCCGCCCCCCGGATGGCCTCGATGATGCCCACGGAAAGCGATTGCTCCTTGCGGCTCAACTCGTAGTCGCCGGGGCCGAAAGGATCGACCTTCACGCCCTGGTAACCCATGGCCGTCACATCCTTGAGCCGCCGGGCGATGGACTTCGGCGTGCGCTCCACGGTGTACCAGGCGTTGGCATAGGCCTTGATCCGGTCCCGGCACTTGCCCCCCAGCAGTTGCCATACCGGCCGGCCGGTCGCCTTCCCCACGATGTCCCAGCACGCCAGCTCAATCCCGGAGAGCGCGGTCATGGCGATGACGCCGCCCCGCCAGAATTCGTTGCGGTACATCCTGAGCCAGAGGTCCTCGATATCAAAGGGGTCGGAACCGAGGACATGCTTCTTCTTCACCCCGTCGAGATACCCCAGCACCCCGCCCTCCCGGTTGGTCAGCGAGCACTCCCCGGTACCGTGAATGCCATCAGTGGTCTCCAGCCGGACAAAGATCAGCGTCCGCCACGCGGAGCCCATGGCATACACCTTCATGTCCTTGATCTTCATCCCGCCCGCCGATTTCACGGTGCTCATTTCCAGAGCATCTTCGCGGCGGTCAGGATGAGAAACACCGCAAACCCGCGCTTGAGCGCAACGCTGGAGACGTGCGCGGTCAGAGATGCGCCGGCCAGGGCGCCGAGCACTGACCCGAGGGCCATGGTCCCGGCCAGCCGCCAGTTCACATTGCCCATCTGGTGGTGCCGCCACGACGCCATGACCGCCGTCGGAATAATGGTCGCCAACGAGGTGCCGATCGCGATCTTCATGTCAAGCCCCAGCGCCATCACGATGAGCGGGACGATCACCAACCCGCCTCCGACGCCCAGCAGGCCGCCCATGAGCCCCGCAAGCAGGCCGATCGCGATGATCACCGCCGTCTGCATGACGCACAGTATGATACGGCAATGCGCACGGGAGCGGTCCTCGTTGCGGTGGCCCTTGTCGCCGGGTGCGCCACGGGACACCGCCCGCAGTTTCCGACGGAATCCTCCGACATCAAGGCGTGGAGAACCGGCTATCCGGAGCAAGCGCTGGGCGCATGGATCGGAGCCACAGCGGCCCTGCCCTCAAATGCGCCGGACCTGGCAGGAATGCAGGCGGGCGTGGCCGCGTTGGCGCGGCAGTGCGGTCTGGGCGCCATCAGCCTGGCTGCCCGACACGAGGCGGTCAAGATGGACCTGCCCAATCGCTGGCACCCCCAGCGCGCCGCCCGGCTACTGTTGGAGCGGGGAGATGCCACCGGGGCGTTGGCAGAGCTCGGCGAACCGGCCGATGCGTGGGGTTGGCTTACGCGTGGCCAGTGTGAGCGGCGGCTCGGGAGGCCCGAGGAGGCCCTCGCCTCATTTGCCCGGGCCCGCGCGGCCGATTCCAACCTCTCCCTGGCCGAGCAGGAACGGGCCGAGACGCTCGCCTCGGCCAGCCGGTATGCGGAATCGGCCAGCGCCTACCAGGCCGCCCTCGCACTGGACGCCTCCGCCGTCCACCTCAAGGCCCGGACGGCGAGGCTGGAGGAGCGTACGGGGCAGGCGGCCGCCGCCTACGAGCGGTGGCGCCAGCTCGGGCTGGTGGATCCCTCGTCAACCATCATCAAGGAGGCCAAGATCCGGCTGGCCAGGGCGGATCCCCGGTTGGCCAGGGCAGAAGTGGCCCGCGAGGCGGACCGGGCAAGGGATTTCACGGAAACTCCAGCGCCCACCGTGGACCCTCTCCCGCCGGTGCCCCTGTCGCCCCTGGCGGTCGGCATCGTCACCGAGATCTAGGAATTTA
>JAHFSL010000025.1 GCA_023265785.1 Candidatus Coatesiibacteriota bacterium
CTCGACGTCCATACCGATCCCCGGTACGCCCACCCGGAGGTGGCGCGCGAGGAGGGCCTGCGCTCCCTGCTGTCGGTGCCGATGATGGTCAAGGAGCGGGTCCTGGGCGTGCTCAACCTGTACACCACGGAGCCGCGTACCTTTAGCCGGGACGAGATCCAGCTCCTGCAAACCATCGCCAACCAGGCGGCCGCCGCGATCCAGAACACCCGGCTGCTGACCGAGACCCTCCAGATGCGCGAACAGCTGGAATCCCGCAAGCTGGTGGAGCGGGCCAAGGGCATCCTCCAGAAGGACATGGGACTGACGGAGGAGAAGGCCTTCCGGCTGATCCAGAAGAAGAGCATGGATTCCTGCAAGCCGATGAAGGAGATTGCGGAGGCCATTATCCTCTCCGCCGAGATGAGGGGGGAGCGGGCGCCGGCGTGAGGGGTCTCCCCGTGGCGATGGCGGCGTTGTGCCTTAGGGCGGTGGCGGGACACGCTGCGGACCTGAAGCTCGACTCCCGGCCCAGGAGGGTCACCGTGTTTCCAAATGGCGCGCTGGTCGAGCGCACCGGGACGATCCAACTCTCCGCGGGGCAGCATCTCGTTCTGATCCCGGACCTGCCCGCCAGCGCCGATGAATCCAGCCTGCGGTTGTCCGCCGCCGGCCCTGCGGGAACCAAACTCTTCGGGGTCCAGGTGAAAAGCACCTACTCCCCGGAAGAGGCGAATCTGAAGCGCCGCGAGCTCGAGGGCCAGATCCGGGCACTCGCTGACCGGCTCGAGGATCTCTCCGACCGGATGATGGCCCGCACCGCGGAGATCGACCTCCTGAAAGCGATGGGCGGGAGGGCCGCCGACCGCGCCGGGGGCGTGGGCGGGGACTTCACCGCCGCGGCGACCGCGGCGGGGCGCCGGCTCACCGTGTTGCTGGGGGAGAATCGCAAGGACGAGCGGGCCAAGCGGCCGGTGGCCGACCAGATGGCGGCACTCCAGGCCGAGGTGGGCCAGTTGGGCGAAGGCGCGCGGATGCACACGGCCGCGGAGGCGGACCTGGAACTGGCCGCCGCGGGAGAGGTGGCGTTCACGCTTTCCTACCAGGTGCCCAACGCCTCGTGGTCACCGCTGTACGATCTCCATCTTGAGGGGACCGGTGCGCAATCCACGGTGGCGATCGGATTCGGCGCACAGGTCCGGCAGGCTTCCGGGGAGGACTGGAATGACGTCAACGTGACACTCTCGACGGTGCGGCCGGCCGCCGGCGGGGCGATTCCCGACCCGACCAATTGGTGGCTGGATATGTACCAGCCGCAGCCGGTGTATAAATCCGTGAGCCGAAAGGGAGGCGTACGCGCGGCGGCCCCGGCGGCGCGCGCGATGCAGTTGCAGGATGTGGGCGGCATGGAGGAGTCCGTACCGGAGTCCATGCCGGTCGAGGTGCAGATGGCCACCACGGTCCGGTCGGAATTCGCCACCAACTTCATCGTCGCGCGCGCGGCATCCATTCCCTCCGGGGAAGCCGGCCGCCGGGTGAGTGTCGCGGAGGCAAAGCATCCGGCGACGGTCGCGGTGGTCGTGGTGCCCCGGCTGGCCCAGTCGGCGTTCGTGGAGGCCGAGGTGCAGTACACGGCGGACACACCGCTCATGCCCGGGCCCGCGAATATCTTCCGCGGCAGTGACTTGGTGGCCACGACGGTGCTGCCCGGCATTGCGCCGGGGGAGACGGTACGGCTGGGGTTCGGCACGGACCAGAACATCAAGGTGGATCGCAAGCCGTTTACCCGGCAGGCCGGTGACGGGGGCTGGTTCACCAAGTCCTCACGGAAGTACAAGTGGGTGACGACGATCAGGAACTTTCACGAAGCCGCCCGCACGGTGGAGGTCCGCGAACAGCTCCCGCGGTCACGCCGGACGGAAATCGTCGTGACGCCGGGGGAGATGTCCCCCTCGCCGCTGACCGATGACCCCGAGCGCCCCGGCCTGGTCCGCTGGAATCTTGCCATCCCCTCCCGCGGGGAGGGAAAGGCCACCTTCGCCTACGCGGTGAAATTCCCCGACGGCTGGCAGGTGTCCGGCCTGGAGTAGGCGGAAGCGGCCTGTTGCTTGGGAATTCGCAATAATCGGGGTATACTGCAGGTGTCGGGGGCGAAATGGTCTCGACGGGGGCGTTAAGCCCGTATGGTGCAAGCCGAGGTTCGTCCAACCTCGTAAAACAGGGCGAAACAAATCAACAAGCTGACTCACAGTTAGCTTTCGCTGCCGCTTAAGGTAGCCATACCGCTCCCCCGCGCCTGAAGGGGGAGGTCGGTGTGTCATCAGACAGGCTAGACCCCGGAGAGCGCCGCTGGCGCCGGGGATGAAACATACAACGCGACTAGCGACCTTCCGTCCCGCCCGAGGGATCCGGAGGGCGGCAAATCACTAATCTCGGGCTACGCTTGTAGTGCCGTCGGGTGAGATTCTCTCGGACACGGGTTCGATTCCCGTCGCCTCCAGACCTTACTGCATTTATTTGATGTGGCGGGTGACCTTGCCGAAGAGCGCGTGGGCGCGGGCGTGGGTGGCCTTGGGAAGGGGGGGCGCATCGTTCGCCGCGGCGGATTCGGCGAAATGATCCGGATTCGCCGTGCCCACGAGCGCGCAGGAAACAGCGTCGTGGTCCAGGACGAATCGCAGGGCCGCCTGAGGGACCGAGAGCCGGGTGCCTGAGGTCAGGAAGTCCATCAGCCCGGGCTCCATGAAGGCGGGGTCCGCGGGCAGGGCGCCCGCGGCGGCGAGCCGGCGGACGTTCTCCGCCGCCCCCGCGGGGCCGGTCAATCCCGATCCATTCTCGGCCTGGTTGAGCGGCATCATGACCAGCACCCCGACCCCGTCACGGGCGGCCAGCGGCAGGACGCCGCGCGCGGCCGTCTGGAGGAACACGTTGTAGGTCACCATGACCGCATCGAAAAACCGGAGGGACATGGCGGTTTCAAGCATCCAGTGCTCCCCGTCCATCTCGGAGGCCTCGCTGACGGCCAGCAGGCGGACCCGGCCCGCGGCCTGGGCGCGGCGCAGGGCCCCGGCGAGGGGGGAGGAGAGGATCCGCCGGATATCCTCCGGGCCGTGGACCCAGTGCAGGTGCAGGAGGTCCACGTGGTCGGTCCGGAGCCGTTCAAGGCTGCGGGTGAGACTCCGGTCGAAATCGGTGTCCGACGGGTTGAGCCGATCGCCCTCCCCGTACGGGTAGTACTTGGTCGAGAGCTGGTAGGCATCCCGCGGGACGCCGGCCAGGGCAAGCCCGATGGTTTCCTCGCTGTCGCCGTACCCGGGAGCCGTGTCAATCAGGGTGGCGCCCAGGTCAAGGGCCCGGCGGATGACCGCGGTGTGGCGATCCCGGTGGGCGGCTTCCTTGAACGAGTAGCCGCCCAGACCGATCCCCGGGACACTCCGTCCGGTGAGCCCGAGGCGCCTGCTGGTCATGGCCCCATTGTGGCATGCCCGGGGCGCGGCGGGACTTGATTTCCACGGGGTTTGTTCAGCCCGTCACTTGAACGCTTTTTGAGCCCTGTGATAGTCTAGATCGCTCCACACCGATGGCACTCTTCGCATCCGCCGACGAAAAACGCAAGGAATACCTCGCCGAGGCCCTGAAGCTGGCCGACAAGGGCGAGGGTGACAAGGCGGTCGCGCAACTTGAACAGGCGCGCAAGCTCGACGAGAAGAACATCGAGGTCTACCTGCATTACGGCTATGTCTACCTCGCGCTCGGCAAGGCCAAGGAAGCCATTGATTCATTCAAGAAGGCCGCGACGATCGACCCGAACAGCCTGGACGCCCTGAACAACATCGGGCTGGCCTACGCGAAGTCCGAACAGTACAACGCGGCGATCTGGGCGTTCGAGGGCGCCATCGGCAAGCATCCCAAGGCCGCCATCCTGTACAACAACCTCGGCAACGTCTATTTCGAGAAGGGCCTCTACAACGAGGCGCGCAAGGAGTTCGCCAAGGCCATCGAATTGGATCCCTCCTTCGCGGACGCGTACAACCACCTCGGAATCAGCGCCAGCGGGGGTGGGGAGGACGAGGCCAAGGCCAAGTTCGAGGAGGCCATGAAGAAGGGCCTCAACAAGGCGAAGGCCTACCACGACCTCGGCGTGACCCAGATGGGGCAGTCCATGTACGACAAGGCCATCGAATCCTTCCAGCAGGCCACCAAGGTGGACGCGAAGTTCTCGAGTGCCTGGTCCTACCTGGCCGAAGCCTGTGAGGAAAAGGGCATGCTGGACCAGGCCTACCTGGCCCTGGTCAAGGTGGCCGAGTTGAACCCCAAGAGCGGGCAGTCGTACAACCGGCTGGGGATCTTCCTGCACAAGGCCGGGAAGATCAAGGAGGCCGTCGAGGCGTTCCGCAAGGCGATCCAGATTGATCCCGCGTATGCCGACGCCCATTTCAAGCTCGGCCAGATCTTTGAGGCCAAGGGATTCACCGACCGGGCGATCAAGGAATACGAGGTGCACATCATGATCAACGAGGCCGGCTGGCTGGTGGACGAGGCGAAACAGCGCGTCGAGCGGCTCAAGGCCGCCACGCCGGGCTGAAAGGCTCCGACACGATGCCCCCGCTCCAGCCCAAGACCATTGATTCCCTGCTGGTGGACAAGGGACTCCTGACTGCCGAGCAGGTCGAGGAGGCCACCAAGGACCAGCAGGCGAACGGGGGAAGTTTCGGGTCCGCGCTGACCCGGCTGAAGTTCGTCGCCGAGGATGTGTACGGCAAGGCGATGGCCGAACTGCGCGGGACCCGGTTCGTGGACGTCACCACCCTCAAGCCGGAGATCATGGACCAGCTCGTGAAGCTGGTGCCGCCGGAGGTCGCCCACAAGTACAGGGCCATTCCCGTCGGAAAGAAATTCACGAAGTTCACCTTCGCCGTCGCCGACCCGCTCGAGCCGTCCCTGATCCGGCTCAACGACGACCTGTTCCGGGGCAAGCCCGGCGAGATCGAGTACTGGGTGACGGGCGACGTCATGGTGCAGGCGGCGCTCGACAAGTACTTCCCGGGGGGTGCGGGCCAAAAGAAGCCGGCCGCCGGGGGCAACGGCGCGCCCGCGGCCGCGGCGGGCGGCGGTCTGGACTCGCAGATGGGCGAGATGGGTGCCATCAAGCTTGCTGATGGGCCTGACGGCATGAGCACGGGTCTGGCCGACATCAATGTGGAGGTTGTTCAGGAGGGTTCTCCTGACGATGGGATTGACTCGAATGTTGACGAGGCACCCATCATTCGAACGATTAATCAGATTATTTTTGAGGCCGTTGAGCGGCGGGCCTCCGATATTCACCTCGATCCGTCCGAGCAGGGCGTTGTCCTGCGCTATCGGATTGACGGGACTCTGCACGATGTCAGCATGATTCCGAAGCAGTGGAAGCGGGCGCTGGCGGCCGTGGTCAAGGTCAAGACGAAGCAGATGAAGATCGAGGAACGCCGCCGTCCGCAGGATGCCAAGATCAAGATCAAGGTGCCCTCGCGCGAGAAGCCGATCGACCTGCGGGTCTCGACCCTGCCCACCCAGTGGGGCGAAAAGATCGTCATGCGGATCCTGGACACCTCGCGGCTGATGAAGCTCGAGGAGCTCGGGTTTGAGCCCGACGAGCTCACCAAGCTCGAGAAGGCGATCCACATGCCGCAGGGCATGGTGCTGGTCACCGGTCCCACGGGCTCGGGAAAGACCAACACCCTCTATTCCGCGCTGTCAACGATCAACACCCGGGACAAGAACATCATGACCGCCGAGAACCCGATCGAGTTCGTCCTGCCGGGCATCAACCAGGTCCAGATCGTGCCGGAGGCGGGGATGACGTTTCCCGCGGCGCTCAAGGCCTTCCTGCGGCAGGATCCGAACATCATCCTGGTGGGAGAGGTCCGGGACTTTGAGGAAATCGACATCGCCGTCAAGGCCGCGATGACCGGCCACCTGGTGCTGACGACGCTCCATACCAACGACGCGCCCTCCACCGTCACCCGGATCATGGACATCCGGGATCCCGTCAGCGGGGCGGGCGTGGATCCGGGCATTATCGCCACGGCGGTGAGCATCGTCATTGCCCAGCGCCTCATGCGCCGGGTCTGCAAGGATTGCAAGGAGCCCTATGTGTACCCGCCGGAATTTTTCGCCCGGTCCGGGCTGGATCCCAGGGAATTCGAGGGCGCCACGTTGTACAAGGGCAAGGGGTGCCCGACGTGCGGCAAGAGCGGGTACAAGGGACGGGTGGGGATCTACGAGGTCATGGCGATGACGCGGGGGATGCGCGACCTGGTTATGGCCCGCACGGACGCCAACAAACTGCGCGACCTGGCCATCAAGGAGGGCATGAATACCCTCCGGATGAGCGCCATCAAGAAGGTCAAAGCCGGCCACTCCACGCTGGAGGAAGTCATGGAGGCCACGATCGAGTGATTTGATCCCCCCGCCCCGGTTCTGCTAACGTGGGTCCTGCGGGTTTGACCGGATCATTCGTCGAGGAGGCGTTCCATGGGCGTGGCTGATTTCCTTGCGGAGCACAAGAAGTTCGAGCACTTTGGCGAGGACGACCTCAAGGTGCTGTCCGAGGAATGCACCGAGGCCGCCTTCAAAAAGGACGAAATTATCTTCCCGGAGGGATCCCCGGGCGACAAGATGTATGTCATCCGCCAGGGATCGGTCAAGGTCTTCAAGAAGATCAAGAACAACGAGACCACGCTGGCCATCGTGAACCCCGGTGAATTCTTTGGTGAGATGGCCCTGCTGGACGGCGGCCCGCGGTCCGCCGCCGCGAAGTCCATTGAGGATACGAAGGCCCTCATCATCTCGACCCAGAACTTCGAGAATCTGCGGGAAAAGCAGCCGCAGGTCGCCCTGCGCATCATGGATGTGCTGGTGCGGACCCTCTCGACCCGCCTGCGGCAGGCGAACAAGAATCTCGAGGTGATCTCGTTCTGGATTGATTGAGCCAGTGAGGTCATGACGCCGGACCTGATTCCCGCCGACCGCACGCTGATTGACTCGTGCCAGACGCAGGTCCTGGGTGGCCGGGCCATCCGCCCGGAGGATGCCCGGCGCCTGCTGGCCACCGAAGGGACGGACGACATTCTCTACCTGGCGTCCGCGGCCAACCGCATCCGTGAGCATTTCATGGGGGACATCGCCGACCTCTGCTCCCTGATCAATGCGAAATCCGGGGCCTGCTCGGAGGACTGCGCGTTCTGCTCCCAGTCCTCCTCCTACAAGACCGATGCCGCCGTCTATCCGCTCCTGCCCCCGGCCCAGATCGTCGCTGCGGCGCGCAAGGCGGAGGCCGCGGGAGCGCACAATTTTTGTATCGTGTGCAGTGGCGACGCCCCGCGGGCCGACGAAATGCCGCGCATCCTCGAGGCCGTGCGCCGGATCACCGAGGAGACGGGTCTCAATGTAACCTGCTCGCTGGGGGCGTTGACGGACGACCAGGTCCGCGAACTGAAGGCAGCCGGCATGAAGCGGTACAACCACAATATCGAGACCGCCCGGAGTCATTTTGACCGGATCGTGACCACCCACACCTTCGATGACCGGGTCGGGACCATCCGGAGGGTCCAACGCCAGGGCGTGGAGGCGTGCTGCGGCGGCATCATCGGGATGGGCGAGTCGTCGGACCAGCGGCTGGAATTCGCGTTCCAGCTCCGCGAGATCGGGACGGACTGCTTCACCCTGAACATCCTCAACCCGCGGCCGGGGACGCCCCTGGGGTCCGTGGAGCCGCTCCCGCCGCTGGAACTCGTCAAGACGATCGCCGTCTTCCGGTTCATCATCCCGGACAAGATCCTGAAGCTCTCCGGTGGGCGCGAGGCGAACCTGCGTGACCTGCAGGCGTTGGCGATGCTGGCCGGCGCCAACGGCCTGATTGTCGGGGGGTACCTCACGACGGGCGGACAGGGCGCGGAGAAGGACCTCCGGATGCTCCTGGACGTCGGACTGGATCCGTCACGACGCTACCGGAAGGCCGCCGTGACGGCGGGCACGGCATGAGCGGCGCGCCGATCCGCGTCGCCGTCCTGGGCGCCGGGGGACTGGGCAAGGCCGCCGCGGCCATACTCGCCCGGAAGCGGGGGATGCGGCTGACGGCGATCTGTGACCGTGGCGGCATCCTGCACGCCGCGGACGGCGTGGATTCCTCGGGCGTGGTCAACCTGCCGGCCACCTCCTGTGTCGCGGAGCTCCCGGGCGGCCTGGCGAGCCGGGATGCGATCGGAGACATGATCGACCTGGGCCGGGCGGGCGCGTACGACGGGGTCTTCCTGGCGCTGCCCAACCTGCCCAATGAATTCTTCCCGTCCGTGCTCACGCGGTTCGTGGAGGCCGGGGTGCCGATGGCGTTTTCCGACGCCCTGAAGCGGACGCGCGCGGCGCGGCTGATGTTCGGGCTGGATGATCGGGTCCGCGCGGCCCGGTCCACCTACCTCCTGGGATGCGGCGCCACCCCGGGACTCCTGACGGCGGCCGCCGTGGTGGCGGCGCAGTCGTTCATCGAGGTGGAGTCGGTGAGGATCCGGTGGGGGGTGGGGATTGCGAACTGGGAGGCCTACCGCGCCACGGTCCGCGAGGACATCGCCCACCTGCCGGGCATGACGGTGGAGAAGGCGCAGGCCCTCACGGACGCCGAGGTGGAATCCCTCCTCGACGCGCGCGGGGATACGCTGGAGCTCGAGGAGATGGAGCATGCCGATGACCTGCTCCTGGAGCGTGTGGGCGTCGTGGATTCCACCGACCGGGTGACGG
This sequence comes from Candidatus Coatesiibacteriota bacterium, assembly GCA_023265785.1. Taxonomy (GTDB): domain Bacteria; phylum Oederibacteriota; class CAKKQC01; order CAKKQC01; family CAKKQC01; genus JAHFSL01. Next base: position 8,755 of record JAHFSL010000025.1, read on the forward strand.
TGGGCGGGGTGCTCGACACGCGTTCGGCCAAAAAGCCCGTGACGACGACGATGACCCTGACGGGGACGACGTTCCTGGGGGCCAGGGGCTCGCACACGTTCACCCTCGCGGATGAGACCACGATGGCCGCCAATGTCATCGGTCCCGCCCTGGGCTACCTCAAGCGCGCCCTGTGGCTGAAGGAGCGGGGACTCTTTGGCGTCTTCGGGTCCACCGAACATATGCCGATGGTGGTTCAATAGGCTTCTCCTTCCTGTCCGCAGAATATTCATGAAGGTGCCGCCCGGCCCGAGGACGGGCCGCGAAGACGACCTCCCCGGGCGTAGCCCGGGGTTCGGCGCGCGAATCTGGGAGGAGCTCGCGGCAGACCTGAATGGTCTGGACGTGCAGGGGTTACGGCGGCGGCTGGTGACGGTGGAGGGACCGGCGGGTGCCGAAATCGTGGCGGGGGGTCGGCGGCTGGTCAATTTTGCGTCGAACAACTACCTGGGGCTGGCATCGGACCCGCGGGTCGTCGCGGCGGCGGTGGCGGGGCTGGCCCGCTGGGGTGCCGGCGCCGGGGGATCCCGGCTGACGTCGGGCAACCAGGGGGCGTACGAGGCGCTGGAGGCTTCCCTGGCGGACTGGAAGGGGTGCGAGTCCGCGGTGGTCTTTGCCTCGGGCTACGCGGCGGCGTGCGGGACGATTCCGGCACTGGCGGGTGAGGGCGACGCGGTGTGTGCCGACCGGTTGAATCATGCCAGCCTGATTGACGGCTGCCGGCTGTCACGGGCGAAACTGCTGGTGTTCCCGCATGCGGACGCCGGGGCGCTTGACGGCATCCTGGCACGCCATCGGGCCGCGTACGGGCGCGTCCTGGTCGTGACCGATGGGGTGTTCAGCATGGATGGCGATGTGGCCCCCCTGCCGGAGTTGCTGGCCGTCGCCGAGCGCCATGATGCGACCGTCGTGGTGGACGATGCGCACGCGTCGGGCGTGCTGGGCGACACCGGGGCCGGGACGGCCGAACACTTCGGACTGGACAATCCGGAACGGTTGGTCCAGTTGGGAACCCTGTCCAAGGCGCTGGGAAGCGTTGGCGGCTATGCCGTCGGCCCGGCCATCCTCCGGGAATGGCTGGTCAACCGGGCCCGCACCCTGGTGTACTCCACGGCCCTGCCGGCCTCCTGCCTGGAGGCCGCGCGGGCCGCGATTCCGATCGCCCGGGAGGCCCATGGGCCGCGGGCCCGCCTCCGGGTCCTCTCGGGGAAGTTGCGGTCCGCCGGCCGGGCCCTGGGCTGTGTGGTGCCGGAGGGCGGGACCCCCATCGTTCCGCTCCTGCTGGGGGAGAGCGCGCGGGCCGTCCGGTGGCATGACCGGCTGGCCGCCGCCGGGAGCTTCGTGCCGGGGATCAGGCCGCCCACGGTCCCCCTGGGAACGGCCCGCCTGCGGGTTTCGCTGATGGCGGACCATACCGACAGCCAGCTGGCCTGCCTGCTGGACGGCCTGGCGGTCGCCGCGGCGGGCGACGCGTGAGGCGTGCCTTGGCGGTGGTCGGGACGGATACCGGGGTGGGAAAGACCGTGGTCACCGCCGCTCTCGTGGTCGCCCTGCGCCGCCGCGGGCTGGAGGCGGTTCCGTGGAAGCCCTACGGTTCGGGCGGCGCACGCCGGGACGGGCGCTGGGTTTCCCCCGATGTGATCTGGTGGCGGCGGGTGCTCGGCCTCCTCCACCCGCTGGCCTCCCTGAATCCCGTGTGTCACCGGCTTCCGCTGGCCCCGGCGGTGGCGGCGCGGCTTGGGGCTGGGGCCGGCGCGAGCCGGTCCCATCGCGCCCTGCGGGCGTCCTGGACGGGATTGGGTCTCGACCGGACCCCCACCCTCGTGGAAGGCGTGGGGGGCGTCCTGGTTCCGCTGGAGGGGACCCGGACCGTGGCCGACTTTCTCCGGGCCTTCCGCCTGCCCGCGCTGGTCGTGGCGCGCGCGGGACTGGGCACCCTGAATCACACCCTGCTCACGGTGGAGGCGCTGGCGCGCCGCCGAATTCGGGTCGTCGGCGTGCTGTTGAACGGCGCCCGCCCCGGCGAAGCGGCCACCCGGTCCAACCCGCAGGCGCTCCGCCGGCTCCTCCGGGTCCCCGTGTGGGGACCCGTGCCGCGCGTGCACGGAGTCCGCGGCCGGACCGGGCTGGCGCGGCTGGCTGCCCGCCTGCCGGATGGCCTGGTGCGCCGGGTGGCTGGAATCCTGCAGTGACCACGGGCGTGCACACCTGGGAGGATGACGGTCATTGCTACCTGTGCGGCAAGCATAATCCCGAGGGCCTGCACCTGGAGTTCCGGCTTGAAGGCCGCGAATTGGAGACGACGTTCACGGCCGAAAAGCGGCACCAGGGCTACAAGGATGTGCTTCATGGCGGCCTGCTGGCCATGGTCCTCGACGAGGTCATGGTCATGCTTCCCTACCGGCTGTTCGGCACGGTCAACGCCAACGCGGAATTTACGGTTCGCCTGCACCGGCCGGTCCCCATCGGTTCCCGGCTGGTGGTCCGGGCCTCCTTTGCCGGCCCGGCAGTCGCGGGCCAGCGATTGTACCGGATGGCCGCGGAGGCGCGCACGATGGACGGCGCGCTCGCGGCCAGTGCCACCGGGGCCTGTGTCAGGGTGCGGTCATGATGGGGCGGTTCGCTTCCCGGGCGGTCGGCGTGCTGGGTGGGGCGCTGATCCTGCTCGCTCTGGCCGCGGCGCTGGCCCGGCGGCCCGTGGCCGCGCTCGCGGCCTTCCTGCTCGCGTTGGGCCTGCGCGTTGCGTCCTCGGCGGGGCGGCGCCGGCCCGGGTTCGCCGTGAGTGCCCTGGGAATCGCCTGGACCCATCCCGAGCGGGGGAACGGGGCGATGGCGTGGCGGCAGGTGGGGGCGTTGGTCGTGCGCGAGGCGCGCGGCGGGCGGGAGCTGGCCCTGTACCTGGTGCCGCGCCCCCCGGAGGCCCGCGCCGACGCGGAGACCTCACCCTTCGTCCTCTCCACGGCGGATCTGGGGCGGGGCCGCGTGGAGGGGGAGCGGCGGCTGGCGGAATTTGCCGCTACGGTCCTGCCACGGCTTTCCGGTGATGTCGCCGTCGACCGAGAGACCCGCCGCCGCCTCGCGGCCTGGGGGGGCTCCGTCACGCCGGGGTGATGGCGTGTATGATCTGAATGCGCGGGCTTTATGGTTCGGCCCGGACAATCTCGTCGTAGGGGGGTGATTGCACAATGCCGTGTGGACGCAAGCGGCACCGGTGGAAGATCAAGACGCACAAGCGCAAGAAGCACCGGCGCCGGATGAAGAAGTTCCAGCCCTAGCCCCGATTCATCCACGGGGGAAGATTCCTGCGCGCGGCGCCGTGGGCCGTCCCGCGGCGCCGCAGCAGGGCTTCGAAGGACCCTCCCGGGCCTAGTTGGCGGGCGGGAACTTGTAAACGACCTCGCCCCGGCGGGCGAGGTCAAGTTTTTCCCGGGCCAGGCGCTCCAGGGTGGCGCTGTCGGAGGTGAGCGTGCGGAGTTCCTCCTGCAGGGCGACCGTCCGGGCCTCGAGCCGGGTGATTTCCGTCCGCAGGGCTGCACGGTCGCGCAGGAGGCTGATGAGCCGCACCAGCCCCCGATCACCGGGCATGAGCGTGAGGAGCAGCACGGCGCCGACTCCCACCCCGGCCCAGCCTCCCGGGGCGATCGCCCGGATGCCGGCCGTCCAGCGCTCCAGCCGCCCGGGGACCCGCTGGCGGGCCGAGCGGGTACCGGCATGGGGCATGAGCAACATCGTTCTTTCATTACACCACGGCTTGCGTATTCCTGCCCGAGCCCGTAGAATCCTTGGGATTCCAATGCCGGGACGCGAATCAATCATTGCCTGGGTCGAGGAAATCGCCCGTCACACCGAGCCACGCCGCGTGGTCTGGTGCGACGGGTCGGAGGAGGAGTACCACCAACTTGTCGAGGAGATGCAGGACGACCGGACCCTGATCCGCCTCAACCAGAAGGAGTTTCCCGGGTGCTACCTGCACCGGAGCCACCCAAACGATGTGGCCCGGACCGAGAAGCTCACCTTTATCTGCACCCCGCGCCGGTCTGATGCGGGCCCCACCAACAACTGGATGAACCCCCGCGAGGCGCAGACCCGGATTTTGCCGCTGTTCAAGGGATGCATGAAAGAGCGCACGATGTATGTCGTTCCCTACCTCATGGGGCCAGCGGGTTCGCCGCAGACACGGGTCGGCGTGGAGATCACCGACAGCCCGTATGTGGTCGCCAGCATGCGCATCATGTGCCGGATGGGCCGGGTGGCGATGGAACAAATTGGCCGCACGGGGCAGTTTGTGAAGGCGATCCATTCGCTTGGCGACC
>JAHFSL010000297.1 GCA_023265785.1 Candidatus Coatesiibacteriota bacterium
GGTGGCCTCCATCGCCTCGGCGGAGCGGACCGAACTTCCGGAGGGCGCGGCGTTGGCGGTACGCACCACGGACCTGCAGGCATTCGCCGCCGGCTACCGCGAGTTGAAGGCACGCATCCCTGATCGCGTGGCCCTCGTGGAACGCCACCTGCGTGGCTAAGCCCGCTGGCTCCGCGTCGCCCAGGTCCGCGACCGGCAGGTGGCCTCGACCTATCCCCTCCTGCGCGTGGCCGCCTTCGCGGCATGGACCCTGCTGGTGCTGGCCATCTGGCTGCCGCTGGCGGCGGCCGGCCTCCTCCTCAACTGGCTTCCCTACCGGTTGTGCGCGCGGCTCGCCCGCCGTACGAATGAGCGCGATGTCATCTCCACCTACAAGCTGTTCGGCGGGCTCATCGTGTCCCCCGTCACCTGGGCGCTCGAGGCCGCGGCCATCGGCTGGTTGAGCCGGCTGGTGGCCGGTCTCGCCGCGGCCATCCTGCTCCCCGTCACGGCGTGGGTCGCCCTCCGGGCACTGGAAACCTGGGAAGCCTTCCTGGCCGAGGCCCGTGCCTTTTTCACCATGCGCACCCGGACGGACCTCGCGGCCCGCCTCCTGCGGCGGCGGGATGCCCTCCACCGGGAAATCGCGGCGCTCGCCGCCACGGCCAAAACCTAACCCTTCCCGCGAACCGCCTTCACGGGCGTGGGTTTGGCCAGGGTGTAGCTGCCGTCCGCCCAGTCCACCCGGACGGTGTCGCCGTCGGCGAACTCGCCCTGCAGGAGGCGCAGGGACAGCGGGTTGGTGATCGCCTCCTGAATCTTGCGCCGGAGCGGCCGGGCGCCGTAGGCGCGGTCGAAGCCGTCCCGCGCCAGCGCGTCGCGCGCCGCGGGCGTGATGTCGAGCGCCAGCCCCCGGCCCGTGGCGGTCTTCTGAAGCAGGGCGAGCTGGAGGTCCACGATGGACCGAAGTTCCTTGGCGCCCAGCCCGTGGAAGACCACGATCTCATCGAGGCGGTTGACGAACTCGGGGCGGAAGAATTTGCGTACCTCGCCCAACACTTCGGCGCGCGTGTCCTTGTCCACCTGGCTCTCGTCCGCCTTCACGTCATACCCGATGGAGCCCTTCGCCAGATACTCCGAGCCCAGGTTCGAAGTCATGATAATGACGGTGTTCCGGAAGTTGACCGTCCGGCCTTGCCCATCGGTCAGCCGGCCGTCATCCATGGTCTGGAGAAGAACATTCAGGACATCGGGATGCGCCTTTTCCACCTCGTCCAGGAGGACCACGGCATAGGGGCGACGGCGAATCTGTTCGGTCAGCCCCCCGCCCTGATCGTAGCCGACATACCCGGGCGGCGCGCCGATCAGCCGCGACACGGTGTGCTTCTCCATGTATTCGGACATGTCCACCCGGACCACGGACTTTTCGTCGCCGAACATGGACTCGGCGAGCGCCTTGGCCAGCTCGGTCTTGCCCACGCCCGTGGGGCCGAGGAACAGAAAGGAGCCGATGGGCTTGCGCTCGTCCTGCAGGCCCGCCCGCGACCGGCGCACTGCGTCGGCCACCGCTTTCACCGCCTCCTCCTGACCGACCACCCGCTTCCGGAGGGCCTCATCAATGTGCGCCAGCTTCTCGCTCTCGCTCTGGAGCATCTTGGACACGGGGATACCGGTCCAGCGGCCCACCACCTCGGCAATGTCCTCCTCACCCACCTCTTCCTTGATCAGCCGGTGGCCGTTCAGCGCGGCCAGGTCGGCTTTCGCCTTTTCGAGGTCCCGCGTCAGTTGCGGCAGGGTGCCGAACCGGATTTTGGCCGCCTGGGTCAGGTCGCCGTCCCGTTCCGCCTTGGTCTCCTCCACATGCGCGATATCCACCGCCTTGGTGATGGCGCGCAGTTCGTCCACGACCTTCTTTTCCTTTTCCCAGGTCGCGCGCAGGGCCGACCGCTCGGCCTCCACCCGGCCGAGTTCCTCCTCAACCTCCGCCAACCGCTTCTTGGCCGCATCATCGGGCTCCTTCATGAGGGCCTCGCGCTCGATCTTGAGCCGCTGGGCACGCCGTTCGATCTGGTCGAGGTGTTCGGGCAGGCTGTCGGCCTGCAACTGGAGCTTGGCCGCCGCCTCGTCCATGAGGTCAATCGCCTTGTCCGGCAGGAACCGCTCGGAGATGTACCGGTCGGACAGTTTGGCCGCCGCCACCAGCGCGGCGTCCCGGATGCGGACCCCGTGGTGGACCTCGTACCGCTCGCGCAGGCCGCGCAGGATGGAGATGGTCTCCTCCACCGAGGGCGGCTCGACCATGATGGGCTGAAACCGGCGCTCCAGCGCGGCATCCTTCTCGACCTTCCGACGGTATTCGTCCAGGGTGGTCGCCCCGATGCACCGCAGTTCGCCCCGGGCGAGCGCGGGTTTCAACATGTTGGAGGCGTCAATCGCGCCCTCCGCCCCGCCGGCGCCCACCAGCGTGTGCAACTCGTCAATAAACAGGATGACCCGGCCGGCGGACTGGGTGATCTCCTTCAGGACGGCCTTCAGCCGGTCCTCAAACTCGCCCCGGAACTTGGTCCCGGCGACGAGCGATCCCAGGTCCAGCGAGAGCACCCGCTTGTCCCGCAGGCCCTCGGGCACATCACGCGCGGCGATGCGCAGGGCCAGCCCCTCGACGATGGCCGTTTTCCCCACCCCCGGTTCGCCGATGAGCACGGGATTATTCTTGGTCTTGCGGGACAGGACCTGCTGGACGCGCCGGATTTCGTTCTCCCGGCCCACGACGGGGTCGAGTTTGCCCTTCGCTGCTGCAGCCGTGAGGTCGCGGCAGTACCGCTCGAGGGCCTGGTACTTGTCCTCGGGGGCGGCATCGGTCACCCGTTGGCCGCCGCGCACAGCCTGCAAGGCCTGCCAGAGATTTTCCTTGGTAAGACCCGCCTTGCGCAGGACCGCGCCCGCCTCGCCTGCGGCGGGGTCCACCAGCGCGAGCAGGACATGCTCGACGGACAGGTATTCGTCTTTCAGGTGTTGGGCCTCTTCCCAGGCGCCCTGCATCACCTTGGTGAGCCGGGGCGAGAGTGAGTGCCCCGCGGCCCCCTCCACGCGCGGGAAGCGATCGAGCAGCCGGCGGGTCTCGGCCTCCAGCCGCGCTCCATCAGCGCCGGCCTGCGCGACAACCCGCCGGACGATCCCTTCCTGCTCACCGGCCAGCGTGGCCAGCAGGTGCTCGGGTTCGAGCGTCTGGTGGCCCAGCGAGTCGGCAAGATCCGTCGCGGCCTGAATCGCTTCCTGCGTTTTCTGGGTGAGCCGATCCCATCTCATGGCGGATTGCTATTGCATCCCCCGTGCCACTCGCGGGCCTACACTTTCGTTCATCCGACCGCCTGATCCTGAATCAGGTGCTCTATTGTTGAACACCGAAGGCCGGGTCAGGGTTCCTGAGGCTTTTGCACCAGCGAAAAGACAAAGGTCGTGGTTTCCGCGAACCGGCCGGACGGGTCAAGCGCCAGCATCGTTCTGGTCAGGTCGAGTTCGAACGCGGCCTTGTTTCGCCCGAGCGCCTGTCTGGACATGATGGATGTGGTGTAGGCGTTGCCGATCAGGGACTCCACCGTCCAGATCAGCGGCACCGCAAACTCAAAGTCGCCGATGGGTGTGAATCCGCCTCGCGCCATGACGTCGAGATACTGTTCGTCCGCTTTCGGCGCACTGGGATGCCCGAAGGCGACTCCGGGTCGTTTCCAGCGGTGCCGGATCTCGTTGAGGACCCGTTGCCACGGCTCGGTTCCCCCCCAGACATTCCGGCATCCAAGCACGGCCACATAACCGCCTGGCTGGAGCCAGCCCCGACTCTTCTCGAGGATCAGGGGACCATCCAGCCGGTGAAAGGACTCACCCATCGTCACCAGCTCGAATGACGCCGGCGGCTCCACCGTATCTTCCGCCCGCCCGACCACCCAACGAAGGTTGCCGATTCCCAGGCGTGCGGCTTCCTCCCGGCCCACCTCAATCATCTCCGGTTCCTGGTCCACGGCCACCACGTCCCGAAACCGCGGCGCCAGCGACAGGGCCACCCGCCCCGGCCCGCAACCAAGGTCGAGCAGACAGCCCGTTCCGGTCACCCCAGCCCGCCGGCACATGTCGTCCAGCATGAC
>JAHFSL010000298.1 GCA_023265785.1 Candidatus Coatesiibacteriota bacterium
TCCCGCGGCGGTCCGCCGCGGTCAAACCCGCCCCGGCCCCCTCGACCGCCACCACCGCCGCGGCGGCCCAGGCCCCCACGGTCACCGCCGCGGCCCCGGCCACCCCGGTCGCGGCCGCCCCGATCGCCGCCAAACCCACCGCCCGGACCGCGCCCGCGCTCTTCCCCGCGGCCTTCCGGCTGGGAACCCGGTGCCCCGGCCGGGGCGATCACCACCTGCCGGTCCTCGCCCTCGCCCACGCTGAAGGTCCGGACCGTGGGGTCATGGTGCAGGGCGGTATGGATCACCTTGCGCTCGAACGCGCTCATCGGGCCGCAGGGCACCTCGCGGCCGGTCTGGCGGACCTCCTCCGCGCGCTCCTTGGCCTGGTCCAGCAACTGCCTCCGGCGGCGCTCCAGGTATCCCGCGACGTCCACGAACACCTTCACATCGGCGTCCTCGCTGTGGGTCACAATGCGCTCCATCAGGTAGGAGAGGGCGGCCAGCGTCTGCCCCTTGCGGCCGATCAGGATGCCCCCGGCGCCCTGGTCCACTTCCAGGTACAGCTCACTGCCGATTTGCTTCGCCTCCACCTCGACATCCATCCCCATCCGGCGGATGACCTCGACCAGGAAGTCCGAGGCCCGGTGCACGGCCTCCGGCGGCAGGATCCCGCCCTCCTTTAGCTTCACGATGACCCGCGCCGTCTTGCGGCCCAGGCCGAAGAGGCCCTTGCGCGCCTCTTCCATGATTTCGACATCCACTTCATCCTCGCGGCGACCCATCTCGCGCAGGGCGGCCTGTACCGCTTCCTGCACTGTCGCGCCTTCCATTTCAATACGGTCCATGTGTGTCCCTCCTTGGGAACAGTCGAGTGCCCGTCAGCGGGCTAGGTGGCCATCCGGATGGACTGGTTGGTCCGGTACTGCTGCGCAATCTGCAGCAGGTTTGACGCGAGCCAGTACAACATCAGCCCGGACGGCATCTTGAAAAACATCACGGCAAAGAACAAGGACATCCACTTCATCATCTTGGCCTGCTCGGGATCGCCGACCACCGGCGTGATCAACTGCTGCCAGAACATCGAGCCGGCCACGAGGACCGGCAGGACATAGAACGGATCGCGGGCCGAGAGGTCGTGGATCCAGAGGGCAAAGGGCGCGCCCCGGAGCTCGATGGAATTCGCGAGCGCCGAGTACAGGGCGAAGAAGACGGGAATCTGGAGGAGCATGGGGAGGCACCCGCCCACCGGGTTGACCTGATTCTCCTTGTAGATGCGCATCATCTCCTCCTGCTTGCGCTGGGGGTCATTCTTGAACTGCTGCATGATGAAGTCGATCTGCGGCTTCACCTTCTGGAGCCGGCGCATCTGATTGAGCCCCCACTGGCTCGGGAACCAAAGCAGGCCGCGCACAAGCAGGGTCAGGAGGATGATGGCCACGCCGTAGTTGCGGGTGAACCGGCCGATGAGCGTCAGGGTCTTGAGCATGGGGAGGGCCAGGATCCCGAAGAACCCAAAGTCCATGGTCTTCTCCAGCCGGTCACCGGCGGCCTGGAGCAGGCCGTACTGTTGGGGGCCGGCGTACAGCTTGAGGGGGATCCGGGCCCGGGTGGCGCCCGCGGCCAGGAAGAACTTGAGCGAGATCCCCATGCCGCCGCCCGCCCCCGCGGTGGCCGCCACGCCGCTGATGCCGGTCACGCCCTCGCAGGCCTCGGGGAGGGGCGGGACCAACGCGGCCACGAAATACTTGTTCCGGATCGCGGCCCAGAATGGGGCCACGCCCTCCTTCTGGGCAGCCGCCTTGGCCGGGGCCTGCTTCAGGAGATCCTGCCGGTCGCCGGGGAGGCCGCGACCGGAAAGGATCCGCGCCTCGACCAGGTTCTGGTAGGTGGCAGCGCGGTGGGTCAGCTCCTCCTCCTCGGCCGCCAGCCCCACCCCGGGCGCCCAGACAATTTCCAGCGATTCCGGGAGCGGACCGGTCAGGACCAGCTCAATCCCGGTCTCATAGCCCTCGGCCGGCAGGGTGATCCGCTTGACCAGGGTCCGGCCCCGCGGCAGGGCCGAGGTGAAGGTGACATCACCCTGCGCGGACGAGCCCGCCACGGCGGGCACGACCACTTCCTCGTGGGCGCGGCCGGGCAGGGACTGGCTCAACTCATGGGCGGACACCGTCAGGCGCGCCAGGCTGGGCACGGCGGGTGCGGAAGCCGCCCCGATCCCGTCCGCCACGACCGTCGCGGCAGGATCGTCGGACAGGACCACCGACAGGGGCCCTTCCGCGGTGCGTGCCGCATGGAGCGGGACCAGCTCCTCATACAGCGAGGTCCCGGCAGCCAGCCAGGGCTTCAACTGCCAGGACACCAGCCGGCCCCCCACCGGGGAAAACCGGGCGACCACGGTGCCGTTCTCGACCACGACCTCGGACAACGAGCGGGCGCCCGTGGCGCGCGGCGCCGGCATCGTCGCGGCGGGCGGACGGGCGGTGGCCGCCGGGCGGGCGGGAGCCTGCAGTTCCTGCCGGCGCTTCGCCCGAAAGTCCTCCTTGGCGGCGGCAACGGGGGCTGCCGGCGCCGGAGCGGCGGGAATGGGGGCCGCCCCCACCACGGCCGCCTGGCCGGCAGGCGGCGCAAGGAACGGTAGGCGGTGCTGCATCCACATCGAGTAGACGATGATCACGAGCGTGGACAGTCCCATGGCCAGCCACAGCCGGGCTTCGGTGCTCATGCGGGAACTCCCGTCAGCGCGCGGGAACCGGGTCCACGCCGCCCGGATGCAGGGGATGGCAGCGCAGGACGCGCCGCAGCCCGAGACCCAGGCCCCGCGCCAGCCCGAAGCGCGCGAGCGCTTCCTCGGCGTACACGGAGCAGGACGGCGTAAACCGGCAGTGGCTTCCCAGCATCGGCGAAATCCACCGGTGCCAGCCGCGCAGGAGCGCGCGGACGAGGGAAGCCATTCCCGTGGCGAATTGTGGGGCGTTCATCGTCAGGTCCGGGCGGGTTCGAGGAGCCGGGCCGATCCGCACAGTTCCGAGAGCGACCCCTTCGCGGTCTCCACATCGAGACGCTCCGCGCCGGGCCGCGCCACCAGGACCAGGTGGCAGGGTTGTCCGAGAATCGACCGCGTCAGCCGGATGGCCTCGCGCAGGACCCGCTTGATCCTGTTGCGGTCCACGGCACCGCCGAGGCGGCGGGCCACGACCACGCCCGCCTGGAACTCCGGCGCGGGCATGAAATACAGGTGGAAGGCGGCACAGGATTTCTTCTGGCCCTTGGCCATCACGCGCAGGAATTCCAGGCCGGTCAGGTGCTCCGAATGGGGAAAGCCGTTGGGCGAGGTCGCCGCGACGGGCTTGGGTTTCACGCCGCCGCGCTTCTTCGCCACCGGGCCGCTCATGCGTTCCGCCGCGATCCGATGGCGATCTGCCACCGACCCTTGCTCCGGCGGCGCTTGAGGACCCTGCGGCCGCCCGGGGAACTCATCCGCTTCAGGAACCCGTGGGTCCGCTTGCGGGGAAGCTTGTGGGGTTGATACGTGCGCTTCGACATGACCTAACCTTCCTACTATACACCCTGACCGAGGCGCGCGGGGTCAATGCCCAACTTGTCCGCCAGTTCCTCGCGCTCGCGTGGCGAGAGCGCGGCGGCCTCGGCGATGGCCGGACGGCCGGCGAGGAGGTTGCGGACGATCGCGACTTCAACGCGGGACAGCCGCATCGCCTTCCACCGGTAATCGGTGAACGCCTCCCAGCACAGCGGCACCCACTTCTCGACCATCCCGGCAATCGCCGTGCCATACGCGCGAATCTCATGCTGGGCATGCTCATCCATACGCAGATGGAGAAAGTGGAACAGATTGTGCAGGTCGGTCTTCCAGTACCACTGCGTATAAAAGCTGACAGGCAGGTTGATCCGCGCGAGTTCGCGGGCCAACGGTTCTTCATCGGCGCCGCCGGCGGCTGACAGGCCAAGGAATTCCTCGTAATGGCTGTAGGTACGCGCGGCGTCCTCCTTGAGCGTGGCGATGATCCTGGCGGCTTTCTCGGGCGAAAGGGCCTGCCCCCTCCCCTGCAGGTTGCGTGCGTCCTGCACGCCAAGCACATCCGCTGGTGGGACATAAAACTCGTTGTCCAGCACCGAG
>JAHFSL010000299.1 GCA_023265785.1 Candidatus Coatesiibacteriota bacterium
CCCGCGCCATCAAGGCGGGCGAGGACGAGCGGGCCGGCCGGTGGTGGTGGGAGAATCCCGACAGCAAGGAATGCGGCCTGCACGTCAAGCGGAACTGATTCCCGCCCGGCGGCGGAGCGGAACATGAGTGTGGCAACGAAGGCGGACCTGGCCCGGATGGCCCAGAAGCTCCGGAAGCACAGCATCCTGATGACCACGGCCTCCGGCACAGGGCATCCGACGACCTGCATGTCGGCGGCGGAGATCATGGCGGTCCTCTATTTCTGCGAGATGAAATTCAATCCCGCGAACCCGGGCCAGCGGGACGCTGACGCGTTCGTGTTGTCGAAGGGCCACGCCGCGCCCATCCTGTACGCCTGCCTCAAGGAGGCCGGGGCGATTGACGACGACCTGTTGACCCTGCGCCAGTTCACGAGCCGGTTGGAGGGCCACCCGATGCCCCGCCTGCCCTGGACCAAAGTCGCGACGGGGTCATTGGGCCAGGGACTTTCGGCGGCCGCGGGCATCGCCGTGGCCAAGCGGATGGATAAACTGGCCGCGCGGGTGTTCTGCCTGCTGGGCGATGGCGAGACCGCGGAGGGCTCGGTCTGGGAGGCCGCCCAGTTCGCCTCGTTCAACAAGCTCGACAACCTCGTGGCTATCGTGGACCTGAACGGGCTGGGCCAGAGCGGTCCGACGATGCATGGCCACGACGGCGAGGCCCTCGCCGCCAAGTTCAAGGCCTTCGGCTGGGACACGGCGGTGGTGGACGGCCACAGCGTCGAGGCGCTCCTGCAGGCGCTCGGCCGTTCCCGGATTCCGGGTGGAAAGCCCCTCGTTATCATCGCGAAGACCGAGAAAGGCAAGGGCGTCTCCTTCCTGTCGGGCAAGGAGAACTGGCACGGCAAGCCGCTCAAGAAGGGCGAAGAGTGCGACAAGGCGATCGCCGAACTTGGCGACACTGACGTCACGCTCAAGCCCGTGGCGCAAGGGTGGGGAGCCTCCCCGGCGGCAGCCGGTGCGCCGGCACCGATCGCGCTCACCTATAAGCTCGGCGACGAAGCGGCCACCCGCGAGGCCTATGGCGCCGCCCTGGTCAAGATGGGGGCGGCCAGTCCCGCCGTGATCGTGACCGACGGGGAGGTCAAGAACTCCACCTACGCCGACAAGTTCAAGGCAGCCTATCCCGACCGATTTGTGGAAGGATATATCGCGGAGCAGAACATGGCGGGGGTAGCATTGGGATTGGCGACTGAGGGCAAGATCGCCTACGGATCCACCTTCGCGGCGTTCCTGTCCCGGGCCTACGACTTCATCCGGATGGCGGGATTTTCGCACCCCGCCCACCTGATCCTGTGCGGCAGTCATGCCGGGGTGTCGATCGGCGAGGACGGGCCGTCGCAGATGGGGCTGGAGGATCTGGCCATGATGCGGCCGCTGTTCAATACTACGGTGCTCTATCCGTCCGACGCCGTGTGCGCGGAAAAGCTCGTCTGGGAGGCCGCCCGGACCAATGGCATCGTTTACATCCGTACCGGCCGGCCCAAGGTCAAGGTCATCTACGGCAACGACGAGTCATTCCCGGTGGGCGGGTCCAAGACCGTCCGGTCCTCGGCCAATGATACGGCGACGGTTGTTGCCGCAGGCGTGACCCTCTTCGAGGCGCTCGCCGCCCATGACATCCTCAAGGCCGAGGGGATCGCGATCCGGGTCATTGACGCCTACTCGATCAAGCCGATTGATACGGCCACCCTGCGCAAGGCGGCGACCGAAACGAAGCGGCTGATCACCGTCGAGGACCACTCGCCGCAGGGCGGGCTCGGGGATGCGGTCTGCCAAGCCGTGACCGGGTTGGCCCCCGTGACCCTGCTGGGCGTCCGGGATGTTCCCAGGTCAGGCCAGCCCAGGGAGCTCATGGCCGCCTACGGCATTGATGCCGCGGCGATCGTCGCGGCCGTGAAGGGCGCCGGCCCGGCGCGCTAGGCGGGTCGCGGCGGTGCGCGCGATCCACTTCCGGGAATTCGGCGGACCGGAAAAGCTCCAGTCCGGCACCTTCCCCGATCCCGTCCCCGGCCCCGACGAGGTCACGGTGCGGGTCCGGGCCTGTGGCGTCAACCGGCTGGATGTCTGGGTCATCAAGGGCATCCCCGCCTACAAGATCACCCCGCCGCACGCCCCGGGGAGTGACATCGCGGGCACCGTGGAGCAGGTGGGTACCGGGGTGGCCGGCTGGAAGGCCGGTGACCCCGTGGTGCTGTATCCGGTCCTCTCATGCGGGACGTGCGTTGAGTGCACGGAGGGGAAGGAGAACCTCTGTGCCAGCCGGTCGGTCATTGGCGCGGGTGCCATGTGGGGTGGCTACGCTGAACTCATCAGGGTGCCCGCCTCGTCCCTCCTGCAAAAGCCCTCCACCCTTTCCTTTGAGCAGGCGGCGGCCATTCCAATCACCTTCATCACCGCCTGGCACATGTTGAACGGCCTGGCCGGGCTGAAGGCGGGGCAGACCGTCCTGGTCATGGGGGCGGGGAGCGGCGTGGGGGTGGCGGCGATCGTGATTGCAAAACACCTTGGGGCCCGGGTGCTTGCCGCCGCGACCACCGAGTCTCGGCGGGCGCGGGCGATCACGATGGGTGCGGAGGTGGCCTTCGACTCCACGCACCCGGATTTTTGGAAAGCCGTCCGCGACGCCACCGGCGGACGCGGGGTGGAGGTCGTCTTCGAGCACATCGGCCCCGCCGTCTTCAAGGCGGCGCTCCAGAGCCTGGCGCCGGGCGGGACGCTGGTGACCTGTGGTGCCACGACCGGCCCCGAGGTCACCGTGGACCTGCGCTATGTCTTCTCCCGCCAGTTGTCCATCAAGGGCTGTTACATCGGCCCCCGCCGGGAACTGGAAGGCCTGCTCCGGCTGTTTGAATTGGGCAAGCTCGCCGTGACGCTGGATTCCACGATACCCGTGGAGCGCGCGGGGGAGGCGATGACCCGTTTGCTGACGGGCTCGGCATTTGGCAAGATAGTCCTCACGCATTCGTCATAGGAGGAACGGTCATGGCCCTTTCCAAGGATGAAATCTTCCGGTACAGCCGCCACCTGATCCTGCCCGAGGTCGGGCTGGCCGGGCAAGAGAAGCTCTCCCGCGCGAAAATCCTGCTCATCGGCGCGGGTGGGCTGGGGTCACCCTCGGGGCTGTACCTGGCCGCGGCGGGGATCGGCACGCTGGGCATCGTGGACTTTGACAAGGTGGACACGACCAACCTCCAGCGGCAGATCATGCACTCCACCGAGTGGGTGGGCAAACCCAAGGCCGAGTCCGCCGCCGCCCGGATCAAGAGCCTGAACCCCGGGACGAAGGTCGTCATCCATCCCGTCCGGCTGGATTCGACCAACGCCATGGAGATCTTCAAGCAATACGACATCATCGTGGACGGTACCGATAACTTCCAGACCCGGTACCTCTCCTGCGATGCCGCCTACCTGCTCAAGAAGCCGCTGGTCTACGGGTCCATCTTCCGGTTCGAGGGCCATGCCACGGTCTTCGTGCCCGACGAGGGGCCCTGCTACCGGTGCATGTACCCCGAGCCGCCGCCGCCGGGCTCTGTCCCATCCTGCGCCGAGGGCGGCGTGCTGGGCGTCCTGCCGGGCATCATCGGGGTCATCCAGGCCACCGAGGCCATCAAGCTGGTGCTGGGCAAAGGTCGGACCCTCATGGGCCGGTTCCTGATGTACGACGCCATGAATATGTCCTTCCGGGAATTGAAACTCCGGAAGGATCCCACCTGCCCGCTCTGCGGCAAGAACAAGACGGTCACGGGGCTGATCGACTATGACCAATTCTGCGGCCTGACCCGCGGTGGTGAGGCGAAACCGGAGGAATATGCCAACGGCACCCCCGCGCTGACGGTCCAGGACCTCAAGAAGCTCCTGGACGGCGGCAAGCCCCCCTACCTGCTGGATGTCCGCGAACCGGAGGAGTGGGAGATCTGCAAACTTCCGGGCGCCAAGCTGATTCCGCTGGGCAACCTGCCCGACCGCGTCAGCGAACTGGACTCCGCCGACGAGATCGTGGCGTACTGCCATACCGGCATGCGCTCCGGCCGGGCGACCCAGTTCCTGAAACAGATGGGCTTCGCCAAGGTCCGCA
>JAHFSL010000300.1:0-3076 GCA_023265785.1 Candidatus Coatesiibacteriota bacterium
CGGCTCCTGGTGCGGGACGAGCTTGAGGTCGAACAGGACCTTCTGGAAGAACCGGGCGTAGAGGAGGTGCAGGATGGCGTGTTCGATCCCCCCGATGTACTGGTCCACCGGCATCCAATGCTGGACAGCGGCGGGATCGAAGACCCGCTTCGCATCCTGCGGGCTGGTGAACCGCAGGAAATACCATGACGAGTCCATGAAGGTGTCCATCGTGTCGGTCTCCCGGCGGGCCGGCCGGCCGCAGGTCGGGCACTTCACATTCACTAATGATTCCACCCGGGCCAGCGGCGAAATCGCGCCCGGCGAGAAGTCCACATCCGGGGGCAGCTCCACCGGGAGTTGATCGTCGGGGACCGCGACCGGCCCATGATCGGGACAGTGGATGATCGGGATCGGCGCGCCCCAGTACCGCTGGCGGGACACACCCCAGTCCCGCAGCCGGTAGTTGACCGTGGCCGATGCTTTCCCGGTTTTCGCAAGATGTTCCACAATCGCCTTCTTCGCTTCCTGGTTGGGCAGCCCATCGAACGCCCCGGAATGGACCTGCACCCCGTCCTCCACAAACGCCGCTTCCATGGCGACCCCGTCCAGCGGGGCATGGGCCGGCTGGATGACGACCTTGATGGGGAGGTGCTCCTGCTTGGCGAACTCGAAATCGCGCTGGTCGTGGGCCGGAACGCCCATCACGATCCCGGATCCGTACTCGGCCAGGACGTAATCCGCGACATACAGCGGCACGGCTTCCCCGTTAGCCGGGTTCACCGCGAACCGGCCGGTCGCCACGCCGGTCTTCTTCCGGTCCACCCCGGTCCGCTCAATCTCGGTCATCGCCTTGGCCCGGTCCACATAGTCCCGGACCGTGGCCTCTTCCGGCCGGCCCTTGACCAGGTCAGCGACCAGCGGATGTTCCGGTGCGATGACCACGAAGGTCACGCCGAACAGCGTGTCCGGCCGGGTGGTGAACACCGGCAGCGGGGTGCCCTGCGCCTGTTCCATGAACACCACCTTCGCCCCCGCACTGCGACCAATCCAGTTGGCCTGCATCGTCTTGACCCGCTCGGGCCACTTGTCGAGGAGCTTGAGGTCATCCAGCAGCCGGTCGGCGTACGAAGTGATCCTGAGAAACCACTGTTCGATGTCCTTTTTGACCACCACCGTATCGCACCGCCAGCACTTCCCGTCCTCGACCTGCTCGTTAGCCAGCACGGTCTGGCAGGACGGACACCAGTTCTGGAATCCCCTTTTCCGGTACGCCAGGTTCTGGTGGAACATCCGGAGAAAGATCCACTGCGTCCATTTGTAATACGCCGGATCGCAGGTAGACAGTTCGTGTGACCAGTCGTAGGCGATGCCGAGATCCTGGAGCTGCTGTTTCATGGTCGCGATGTTCTTTCGCGTCCAGTCGCCCGGATGGACCTTTTGCTGGATCGCCGCGTTCTCGGCGGGCATCCCGAACGCGTCCCAGCCCATCGGGTGCAGCACATTGAACCCCTGCATGGTCTTGATCCGGGTCAGGACATCCCCGATCACATAGTTGCGCACATGCCCCATGTGCAGCGCGCTGCCCGACGGGTACGGGAACATCATCAGGGCATAGAATTTCTTCCGGGTGGAATCCTCCGCCGCGCGGAAGGTGTCCCCCGTGGCCCACGCCTTCTGCCACTTGCGGTCAATCTCCCGCCAGGGATGTTCCTGGCGTTCCTCCTCCCCCACGACCGGTGATCCCTAGTGCCGCTTGCCGCGTTGCAGCAGCTTGTATGCCACCCCATCCGCCAGCGCCTGCCAGGAGGCCTCGATGATGTTCTCGGACACGCCAACGGTGGACCAGACATCCTTGCCGTCCGTGGACTCGATGGTGACCCGGACCTTCGCCGCCGTGGAGGCCTGGGGATTCACGACCCGGACCTTGTAGTCGGCCAGGTGCACCCCCTTGAGCTGCGGGTAGAACCGCACGAGTGCCTGCCGCAGCGCCTTGTCCAGCGCGTTCACCGGGCCATCGCCCTCGGCCACCGTGTGGGAGGTCTCGCCGCCCACCCGGACCTTGAGCGTAGCTTCCGACACCGTGGCACCGCCGCGCCGCTCGACCGCCACCCGGTAGTCCACCAGCGCGAACGGGGGCTTGCCGCCCTCCGTCACCCGGTGGACGAGCAGCTCGAAGGAGGCTTCCGCGCCCTCGTAGTGGTAGCCTTCCATCTCCTTTTTCTTGAGTTCCGCCAGGATCGCCGCGCTGCGCGGGTCGCCCTTGGCGAGCTTGAGCCCGTACCCCGCGGCCTTCCACTGCACCGTGGCAGTGCCGGACATATCCGAGACCAGGATCCGGCGGCGGTTCCCGACGACCTCGGGTGACACATGTTCGTACGCCCGGCTGGTCCGCGCCACCGCGTGGACATGTACCCCCGCCTTGTGCGCGAATGCCGAGGCCCCGACATACGGCTGCTCATCCCGCGGCGGCTTGGTGGCGAGCTCACTGACGAAGAGCGAGAGCGGCCTAAGCTGCGCCAGCTGGGCGTCCGTCAGGCACGGCACCCCCAGCTTGAGCTTGAGATTCGCGATGATCGAGACCAGGTTGGCGTTCCCGCACCGCTCGCCGAACCCGTTGATCGTCCCGTGCACCATCGTGGCCCCGAGCTGGATGGCGGTCATGCTGTTGGCCACCCCGCACTCGGTGTCGTTGTGGACATGGATCCCAAACGGCCTGCCCAGCCGGGGCTTCACCTGCCGCACGATCTCGGCCACCTCGAACGGCAGGAGCCCGCCATTGGTGTCGCACAACACCAGCCAGTCGGCCCCGGCGTCCTGCGCGGCCAGGAGCGTGTGCACGGCATAGTCGGCGTTCCGCTTGTACCCATCAAAAAAGTGCTCCGCGTCGTACACCACCTCCCGGCCGGCCTTCTTGAGCAGCGCGACGGAGGACCGGATCATCTCGAGGTTTTCCTCGAGCGTCACCCGGAGGACGTCCGTGACATGCAAGTCCCACGACTTCCCAAAGATGGCCACGGCGGGGGTCCGCGCATTGAGAATGGCCCGCAGGCTTTCATCCTGGCTCGCCTTCACCCGCGCCCGGCGGGTGCTGGCA